>JACIYF010000007.1:42162-51865 GCA_014360065.1 Clostridia bacterium
TTGGTCCTGGTTTTACTAGAGCGCTTGGTTCTCCAATTTATCTGGAGCATTTATTGACAGGAGGATGGTTATGGGTTTAACGCCCTTAGACCTTCAAAATCGCTCCTTTAAAGTATCTTTTCGAGGATATAATCAGCTGGAAGTAAATAGCTTTATTGACAAGGTCGCTCGTGAGTTCGAACAGCTTTATCGTCAGAACGTCGAATTAAAGGAAAAGCTAAGCGCCTACCAAGAACTGGTAGAAAAGTACCGGAGCATGGAAGAGACTATTCGCAATTCGATTGTGGTAGCTGAGAAAGCAGCCGAGGAATTGCGCTTGGCTGCCGCCAAAGAAGCTGAAAATTTGCGGTGCCAAGCTGAAATCCAAGCAGAGCAGATCCTCAAGAAGGCACAAGCTGAAGTGGAAAAAATTCAAGGCGAGTATTTATTGCTTCGGCGGCAGGTAGACCGATTCAAGAATAGCTTTAAGGCTCTTTTAACTTTTGAGCTAGAGAACCTGGAACGGGGTCTGGAGATTTCAGTAGTAGATTCGACTAGTGAGGCTCAGGAAGAGGCGGCATGTTCTACCGAGTTACCCCAAGAGGAATAGAGCTTAAGATTCGCGTCCAGCCCCGAGCATCCAAGAATGAGGTTGCTGGCCTCTATGGCGAATTCTTGAAAGTACGGGTAACGGCTTCGCCGACTGAAGGTCAGGCCAACGAAGCTTGCCGCCGGATTTTGGCCGACCTCTTAAATGTTCCAATCTCTCGAGTGAGAATCATCAAGGGCCATTCGGCACGCAATAAGACGCTCGAAGTTAAGGGTTTAAAAGAGGAGCAGTGGCTTAGTTTGACTTTGCCGGGAATAGAAAGCTATAATGGCTCTGGAAGGTAGTGTTAGGCCTCTCCTTCCTTTTGAAAGCGAGAGGCTTTCCTGTATTTGGCGAGGTGAAAGAGATTGGATTTTAGCAGGACCCTGAATTTGCCGCGAACCGATTTTCCCATGAAAGCCAACCTACCTAAGCGAGAGCCAGAAATCTTGGCCTTTTGGCAAAGTATTGGTCTTTATGAGCAGGTACAAAAAAGGACTAGTGGTCGTCCCCAGTTTATTCTCCATGATGGGCCGCCATACGCCAATGGTCACATTCATTTGGGGACTAGCCTCAACAAGATTCTTAAAGATTTTATCGTGAAGTTTTATTCGCTGGCTGGGCATGATGCTCCCTACGTTCCAGGGTGGGACACCCATGGTTTGCCAATTGAACAACAAGCCATCAAGGATTTAGGGATTGACCGCCATAGTGCGGATCTTCTTGAATTTAGGCGCCATTGCCGAGAATACGCGCTGAAGTTTGTTGGTATTCAAAAAGAAGAATTCAAGCGCTTGGGGGTACGTGGCGATTGGGATCGCCCTTATCTTACGCTGGACCCAGAATATGAAGCAGTCCAAATTGGCATTTTTGGTTCTATGGCGGAAAAGGGCTACATCTACAAGGGCCTTAAGCCTGTCTACTGGTGCGCTGACTGTGAAACTGCCTTGGCTGAGGCTGAAGTGGAATATCAAGATCACCGGTCTCCTTCTATTTATGTTAAGTTTCCTATTATCGATGCTAAGGGTCGGTTTGAAACTAGGAACAGCTACGTAGTTATTTGGACCACTACTCCCTGGACCTTGCCAGCTAATCTGGCGGTGGCGGTAAACCCAACGTTTACCTACGTACTAGTTCGAGTCGGCGAGGATCTCTATTTGGTAGCCAAGGAGCTTTGCAAACAGTTCCTCGAGGTTTTAGGCGCATCGGATTGCAAGGTGGAGAAGCAGTTCCTTGGAAGTGAGCTCGAGGGAATTAAGTATATAAGCCCCTTAAATGGCAGGGAATGCCCAGTGATCTTGGGCGACCATGTTACCTTGGAGCAAGGTACGGGATGCGTGCATACTGCCCCTGGCCATGGCTTAGAGGACTATGAAGTGGGAGTCAAGTACGGCCTTCCTATCCTCTCTCCGGTGGACTCCCAAGGCCGATTCACTGACGAGGTAAAAGATTTTGCCGGCATGCCATTGGAAAAGGCTAACCGGCCGATTTGTGAAGCTTTAGAGCGCCAAGGGCAGCTGCTTCACTTCGACTTTATCCAGCACCAGTATCCCCATTGCTGGAGGTGCAAGAGTCCGGTATTCTTCCGGGCCACTGAACAATGGTTTGCTTCAGTTCAAGGTTTTCGCCAGGAAGCCTTGCAAGCCATCAGAAAAGTTAAGTGGATACCTGCTTGGGGAGAAGAGCGCATCTCTAAGATGATGGAGGATCGGAGTGATTGGTGCATTTCCCGCCAGCGCGTCTGGGGAGTACCTATACCCATTTTCTATTGCCAGAGCTGTGGAGAGGAGATTATCAACAGGGAGACCATCAGCCACTTGCAGCAGCTGTTTAAGGACTATGGCAGTGATATTTGGTTTGCCAAGACTGCCAGCGAACTATTACCGCCTGGGTTCACGTGTCCTAAATGCGGAAGCAGAGAATTTAACAAGGAAAAGGATACTATGGATGTGTGGTTTGATTCTGGTTCTAGCCATGCTGCAGTTCTAAAAACTCGACCTGAGCTGCGCTGGCCTGCCGATCTTTACTTGGAAGGTAGCGACCAACACCGAGGTTGGTTTAATTCTTCTCTATCTACATCTGTAGCTACTTCCGGTCAAGCGCCTTATCGTGCGGTTTTAACCCATGGATACGTGGTAGATGAGCAAGGCAGAAAGATGTCCAAATCTCTGGGCAATGGGATTGATCCCATGGATGTTGTCGAGCAAATGGGTGCCGACGTCCTACGGTTATGGGTAGCTTCAGCCGATTACCGTCGCGACGTGGCAGCATCGCCTGGAATAATGCGCCAGATGGTGGAGGCGTACCGGAAGATTCGTAATACCTGCCGCTTCCTGCTGGGCAATCTTTATGACTTTGATCCCCAAAAGGATCGGGTGGAATATGGTCAATTACAGGAGATTGACAAGTGGGCGTTGTTACGGCTTCACAAGTTGATAACTAGAGTCACCAAGGCATATGAGGATTACGAATTTCATGTGGTTTACCATGCTGTCCACCGCTTCTGCGTAACCGATATGAGCGCCTTTTACCTAGATATTATTAAAGATAGGCTGTATACTACTCTGGCTGATTCCCAGGAACGGCGAGCTGCCCAGACGGTTTTGTATGACGTTATTCATGCTTTGGTTCGAATGTTGGCTCCTATCCTGGCGTTTACAACTGAGGAGATTTGGCAACACTTAAGGCGATCAAAAGACCCAGTAAGTATCCAGCTAACTGATTGGCCTAAACCCAAACCCGAGTACATCGACCAGGATCTCGAGGAACGTTGGAATTCGGTGCTTGAATTGCGGGAGCACGTATCCAGGGCAATCGAACAAGCCAAGGAGGCACACGCGATCACTAACGCGTTACAGGCTAGAGTGGATCTATATCCCCTGGGCAACCAGGGGCGGTGGTTGGAGCTGGGAGGGGAAGGCTTGGCGACAGTCTTTATTGTTTCTAAGGTGGTTATTCATAGCCCCTCCGAAGTTGCCCCCGAGGGTAGCTATTTTGCGGATGACCTAGGGGTAGGTATTGTAGTTAGTTTGGCTGAGGGAGAGAAATGCGAACGCTGTTGGTTGACTAGCGAAACTGTGGGAACGGATCCGGAATATGCCTCATTGTGCCAACGGTGTGCAGGAGTAGTAAAGGCATATGAAAGACGAATCGTGGAAGCTGCTTCTGGAGAAGCTAGATGATTTTAGCCGCTTGCTAGAGAAGATGCGGATTGCCGATTACGTTCAACTTTTGGAGCACCCGCAGCGATTGCTTATGATTAACTTTGTGGCCGGTGTGGCCCGCGGTTTGGGAATGGCGGTAGGTTTTACCTTAATAGGGGCAATAGCGATATATTGCTTGAGGGTACTGGTAAACTTGCACCTACCAGTAATCTCCAACTTCATTGCTCGCATAATCATCATGGTTCAAGAGCAATATCAACTTATCAACATCTAGATCATGATGGTTGGTGCAGGAGGTTTTGCCAATTGACCAAGTATGAGCAATTTAGGTCGGAGCTTCGCCGACGGCGCGCTCGCATAGAAAGGGCAATTGCCGAGATGGAAAGGCAAGGGTTGGGAATGCCCCTAAGTTATTCCATGGGTGAGCTGTCTGCCTATGATAACCATCCAGCTGATTTGGGAAGCGAGGTCTTTGAGCGCAGTAAGGATATGGCGGTTCGCGGTTCTTTACGGTTGAGGCTTGCAGAAATCGATGAGGCTTTCGAGCGGCTGGAAGAGGGTACTTATGGGGTATGTCAGCGGTGCGGGCAACCTATTCAGCCTGAGAGGCTATCTATTATTCCAGAGACCAAGCTTTGTTCAGTTTGCGCTCGTACCGACGAGCCCCGCGGCTTCTTTCCCGAAGGCCAAAAACGGCCAATTGAAGAGGAAGTCATCACATTTCCATTTGTAAATGTTTCTAGAGAGAACGTAGGTTACGATGGCGAAGACGCATGGCAGGATGTTGCCCGCTACGGCACTTCGGAAACACCCTCGGATGTCCCCAACGATTGGTCATACCCTTCGTATTACCGCAAAGACGAAGATCGCGGGACTGTCCAAGAAGTTGAGAAGATAATTAGCGAGAAAGATGATCGACTGGAGTCAACTTATGACCCCCAGTAATTTAAGGGGCTGGTTTCGTGCTGAAGCGGTGCCTGACGGTAGCTGGATCCGATTCTGGTGGAGGGGCAGGCATTGAGGCTGATCTGAAGACTTTTGCAGCAACTGGAACATATGGCACTGTAGCCGTAACCGCCGTAACTGCCCAAAATACCTTTGAGGTCCGCGGCATACATGCTGTTCCAGCCAAATTGGTGGCGCAACAGATAGAGGCGGTAGCCGATGACATTGGTATTGATGCAGTTAAAACTGGGATGTTGGCCACAGCTGAAATTGTGGAAGTAGTGGCTGCTCGAATACGGGATTTGGGTCTGCCAAAGCTGGTAGTAGACCCGGTGATGATCTCCAAGTCAAAAAACAGATTGCTAGCCGAGGATGCCATTGAGGCTCTCAAAAGGTACCTTCTGCCTTTAGCTACGGTTGTTACCCCCAACCTGGAGGAGGCTGAGGTTTTAAGCGGCAAGTCTATCAATGGGCTACCTGAGATGATGGATGTTGCCAAAACCCTTCATAAGCTTGGATCTCGGTACGTGATCGTAAAGGGCGGACATTTGGCAACCGAAATCCTTTACGATGTTCTTTATGATGGTCAGGACTACTATGTCTTTCCTCACCATCGCATACATACTTCCAGCACTCACGGTACGGGTTGTACCTTTTCGGCAGCTTTGGCCAGTTATCTGGCCCAAGGAGATGACATCTATGTTGCTACTTTTAAGGCTCAACGATTTATAAGGCACGCCCTGGCTAATAGCTTGGAGTTAGGGCACGGTTCAGGTCCTACCAACCACTTGGCCAAACTCTATGAGCACAGCAGTAAATACCAAGTGTGGACAAGATTTCGGGAAATCTTAAGCTTTTTGCGCCGGACCAGAGTGCATGCCCGCATGTCGCTCAGCTTGCAATTTAGCATGCTTGCTTATCCCTTTTGCTCCCCTGATGATGTCTGTTCTCTGGCGGGGCCCATAGTAGTGAGCGATGGGTACTTTCATGTTACCGGTGTTCCAAGTTTTGGTAGGCCGACTCCTGAGGGGGACGTACTCTTGACGCTGGCAAGGAAAGGGCTCCACTTTGAAGGCGCATGGCTGTTGCCTGCTGCTTTGGCAGGCGCCATTCGGCAGTGCGGTTGTACCGAAGTGAGTGACTGCCCAAGCTTTAGTCCCAAAGCTGAGGCCAGTTTTACTTACTACAAGATCTGCTCCGAAAGCAAGGAAGTTTGCCTTCTAGGGCAGGATGCAATTGCCCTGGCTGTACGTCTAACCAAGATCCTGAATAAGATTTAATCCGGAGGCGCTGACAATTAATAATAAGGTATCTTTTTGGCTGGCGATGATTGCCACTCTGGTTGCGGATCAACTAAGTAAGTTAATAGTAAGCCACTATCTATATATAGGCCAAAGTATCCCGTTGTGGACAGGCGTCTTGCATTTGACTTATACTGAAAACCCCGGAGCTGCTTTCGGGATCTTTGCTAATCGAGCACCTCTGTTTATTGCTGTAACTTTGCTGGTGGCCATCTTAGTGCTTGCTCTACATGTGGTTATGCCTTCGCAGGCCAAACTTATTCACTTTTTTGGCGGGTTGACCCTAGGCGGTGCATTAGGCAACGCCTTAGATCGGGTGCGCCTGGGTAGAGTAATTGACTTTATTGACTTCCGGATTTGGCCGGTATTCAATTTGGCAGATATCGCTATCATTTTAGGCGTTGGTATGCTGGCTTGGTATTTTGTCTCTACGGTTAAAGAAAAAGGGTAGGTAGGTGATAAGTATCAGGAATGCCCGAGTGCAGACAACTACTGGTCGGGGATGGCGAGGGCCAAATTGGGATTCAGGGCCTAAGGTTAGACTTAGCCTTGAAAAAGGTATTTCCGGAGATATCCCGTTCTCGGGTGCAACAGCTGATCGACGAAGGCTATATCTTGGTAAATGGGAGGAAAGCCAAAGCTTCATATCAGGTCAGGATAGGAGATGAGGTCAGTGTCACCATCCCCGACCCTCAACCACTAGAGGTGGTGGCTGAGGAAATACCTCTTAACATAATTTACGAAGACAAGGATCTAGCAGTCATAAATAAGCCTGCGGGGATGACAGTCCATCCCGCTCCTGGTCATTCCCGGGGCACGTTGGTCAATGCTCTGCTTGCACGCTGTCATGACTTATCAGGGATCGGGGGATATCTCCGTCCGGGCATAGTCCATCGTTTGGATAAAGATACATCAGGTTTGATGCTAGTAGCCAAGAATGATTTGGCCCACCTAAGGTTGGCAAAGGCTATAAAGCAGAGAAAAGTTAAGCGGATCTACATGGGCCTAGTTCATGGCGTCCCTAGTCCCCGCCAAGGTTGCATTGATGCTCCTATCGGTAGGCACCCGGTCAGACGCAAGGAGATGACTGTCACCCCTATAAATTCTCGGCCTGCCATTACCAATTACAAGGTAATTGAGGAATTCTCTAGCTATAGCTTAATTGAGGCCAGGCTGGAAACTGGCAGAACCCACCAAATTCGTGTGCATATGGCCTATATAGGGCACCCCATTGTAGGTGACCCGGTTTATGGAAGGCGCAAAGGCAATCTTGGCTTGCGCACCCAGGCTTTACATGCTGCTCGGCTGGTCTTTAGCCACCCAACTACAGGGGAAATCATGGATTTTCAAGCGCCTCTGCCAACTGCTTTTAAGGAAGCATTAGATCGATTGCGTAGGGGTTTGGATTTGCGAAAAGGGGGCTAGTATCGCTCCTCCTAGGGGCGGCAGAGGGATGGTAACGCACTCACTTGGTGCTTTTATAGCTTCTCCTTGGAGCAGGTCAACAATGGTATCACTTCGGGGGAAACTTGCTTTCCAGAGCGGCAAGGCGATCGATTGATGGTACGGTTCTAGATTCAGAGCCACAATGGCTTGTGAGTATGGGGTTAGGCGTGCGTAAGCATAGATCCAGCGCCGGTTGTCTGCGGTCAAAGTCAGATATTGGCCTCGGCGCAGGGCTGAGACTTGGCGGCGAATGCGGATAAGATGACGGTAGTAAGAGCGCAATCCCAAGTCTTGCTGGTTTACGTCCCAAACCATAGGGGCCCGGCACCCAGGATCGGGACCCCCCTTCATGCCTACCTCATCGCCATAGTAAATCATGGGTATCCCGGGGAAGGTAAACTGAAAGATTAAGGCCAGTTTTAGCCGTTCAATTGCCGACGCATTAGCAGCCATGGCGGTTGGCGCCTCTTCCTCAAAGACGGTCAGGATCCTAGCTGTGTCGTGGCTACCCAGCAGGTTGAGAAGGCAGTAGTTTGCCTGTTCCTGGTAGCTCAAGAGCATTCTCTTGATCCGATAATCGAAGGTGCTTACGGTTATGTGCCGGCGCGCGAATAAATCCAAAACAGCATCGCGAAATAGGTAATTCATGACTGCATCGAACTGATCTCCATGTAGCCAAGGGCGCCCGCATCCCCAGATTTCGCCTACAATATAGGCGTTTGGATTAATAGATTTCACCACTTGCCGAAACTCCTGCCAAAAACTAGATTCGATTTCATTGGGAACGTCGAGCCTCCAGCCATCAATGTAAAACGTTTTGGTCCAATACGCGATCATGTTGAGGAGGTATTGGCGCACCTTTGGGTTTTTGACATTAAGCTTGGGTAAATCAGGGAAGCCCCACCAACACTCATAGTTAGGGCGAGGATACTTGCTTACGGGATAATCGTATATGTAATACCAATCGGCGTAAGCTGAGTTTTGACCCTTTTCCACCACATCCCGAAAGGCCCAAAATTCATCCCCTGTATGGTTGAGGACGGCGTCCAGGATGATGCGCATCCCCCGTTGGTGCAGGGCATCCACTAACTCTTTAAATTTCTCGAGGTTGCCAAAGTGGGGGTCGATGGACAGATAGTCCATGGTGTCGTATTTGTGGTTGGAAGTCGAGGCGAAAATGGGGTTTAGCCAAATACAATTTATGCCTAGGTCTTGCAGATAATCAAGCTTCTGGATGATCCCTTCCAGGTCTCCACCAAAGAAGTTGCTACGAGTAGGGATTCCTCCCCAGGGTTGGACCCCGGGTGGATCGTTATTGGGATTGCCGTTACAAAAACGTTCAGGGAAAATTTGATAACAAATGGCATCTCTCGCCCAGTCTGGAGTTTGGAAGATTTGATCGGGATCCCAAGAGATTTCAAAAGGTTGGTTTTGGTTGGATCGATCCTTCAACCGGTAGATCTTGCCTTGATGGATAAATTCAAAGAAATAGCGTAACCGATTAGTGGCAACCCTCAGATGCGCCTGATAGTATCTGGAATGCCTCCAGGCACAAAAAAGGTACATGGGGTATCGGTGCCACCCCTGATTGTAGTACCAAATGGCCGCTTGCCCTGGTATATTAGGCTGGACCTTAAGGCGAATTAAAACCAGGTCCGGCTTCAAGGGATCAAAGAACCGTGCCATGGGGTAATGAAGCATAGTTACCATTTTTAACTTAACCACCTCGTGGGATGTGACGCGCGGAACTAACTATCAGTAGTACAGGTGGTGTTTTGGGGCTTAAAACCGGCTGCGCCAGCAGCGAACCCCAGGGACCAAGCAAAGGCTACTTGCCGTTGCAGTATATCCAGCAAGGTAGCATTTGCGGACAATACTAACCTATCCTTGTAGGTCAAATAGCTTTGGTCCTTCAATGATTTACGGATCTCTTCTTGGAAGATCAGTGCTATCTCCCTAACTAGGTCCTGGCCTGGCCCGGCCAAGAAAATTCGAGCTTGTCGGTAGTTCTGATCTAAGTATGGGTTCAGCTTTTCACCCACGGACGATACCTCCAAAATACCATGAGTGGCGGTTATTATAACCACTAGATCTGTTATAATTGTGCCCAAGAATGCGGGTTAAACTTACGTTGAGGCAAAATCCTGCGGAGGGGTGCATCCGAAAGAAGCATGAAAATGCCGAGGATGCTGGCGCAAGGCGACTTTGGGCGAGCCTCGCGAGACGTCGGCGAGACCGAGCCCGGAGGCGGGGCCGAGGACAGGACATCCGAGGCCGAC
>JACIYF010000008.1 GCA_014360065.1 Clostridia bacterium
CCGCAGCTGTGGGCAGGCCTCAGGCGTTTCGGGCGGTAGGAGGAGCAGAGGCCAAGAATTTGACCTCTATTATTATTTCTTGCCACCGGGTTGTGGCTGCCCGAGGAGGGCTAGGTGGGTACCGACTAGGTCTGGAGATGAAGGCAAGGCTTCTACGCCTTGAGGGATCAAGAGTTTGGTAGGCATATAAGTTGACAGGTCAACTAGGAATAGGAAGTTGACATCCAGACAGAATAGACTTAGCCGCAATGAAGGTTAGGTATAACTGCTGAATGGGGGACTGATCATGGGTGAGCTTGTTTACTGTTGCCTTCTTCCTCACCCCCCGGTAATCGTGCCCGAGGTGGGAGGCCGAGATTTAACTGCTGTTAGCGCTACCGTTGAGGGTATGAAAAAAGCCAGCAAGGCTTTAGTCGACACTACCCCTGATACGGTATTGATCATTAGCCCTCATGGTCCAGTTTTTCGTGATGCAGTTGCCTACTTAAAGGGGCAGAAGCTCAGTGGCAGCCTTAAGGACTTTCGCGCTCCCCAAGTGGAGTTTAGTTTCGTAAATGATTTAGAGCTGATAGCTTGTATAGAAGAAGAAGCTCAGGCCATCGGAATCCCTATGGTAGGGATTGATGGTTCGTCCAGCCGGTGGTATGGAGTAGATGCGGTTCTGGATCACGGCATGATGGTGCCACTTTACTACTTGCGCCGGGCCGGGCTGCCTACGCAGGTTCGGCTGGTGGCCTTAGGCATGTCTCTACTGGGTAGAGAGCAGTTATACCGTTTCGGGGTGGGATTGCGTAAAGCCATTGCCAATTCACCGCGGAGGGTGGCCTTGGTAGCATCCGGGGATATGTCGCACCGTTTAATTCCAGGGGCTCCTGCAGGGTACGACCCTAAGGGTGAAGAGTTTGACCGCATTATCCGGGAAGCACTACAAAAAGGCGACCCTTTGCCCGTATTGAAAGTTGAGTCCCACCTAGCTGAAAGGGCCGGGGAATGCGGACTACGCTCTCTAATCATGGCCCTTGGCGCCTTGGATGGATTGGCTATAAAGCCAAGAGTGTATTCCTATGAAGGCCCTTTCGGGGTTGGGTACTTGGTGGCAGAACTTCTTCCCCAAGGCCCGGATGCTTCCCGGTCGTTCTTACCCATGTTGTTAGCCAGCCAAGCTGAGAGTGTGGCCGATATTCGCGCCCGGGAATCCCCAATTGTCAGGCTAGCCCGCCAGAGTCTGGAATATTATGTAAACCATGGAACCAAAATTGCAGCTTCTCAGGTACCAAAGTTGCCTGATGAGTTTTACAAGCGAGCTGGAGCGTTTGTCTCCATCCATACCGTAGATGGCCAGTTGCGAGGTTGCATTGGTACCGTTGGCCCTACCCAGAAGCATGTGGTGGAAGAGGTAATCGAAAATGCCATTAGCGCTGGAACCAGGGATCCCAGGTTTCCTCCGGTTCGGGCCGAAGAGCTTCCTTACCTAGTCTATTCAGTTGACGTCTTAGAGCCGCCCGAGAAGGTCTTCAGTACTGACCAGCTTGATCCCAAGCGTTACGGTATCATCGTTCGCAGTGGCTTACGTTCGGGTTTATTGTTGCCGGATTTGGAAGGAGTCGATACAGTAGAAGAGCAAATAGCCATTGCTAAGCGGAAGGCCGGGATTGGCGAAGATGAGCCTTGCGAGCTAGAGCGATTTGAAGTCCGCCGCTACCACTAACTCACCTGAGCTAGTTTACCTTGTGGACTAAGTTTATGCCTTTGACCCTGAGCTAGGTTAAAAAGAGTGGGTGGGGGCAAAAGGTTGCAAAGGGGGGTGAAGATGGAAAAGCAGCCTACAGCCATGGAGGCCCGCTATTACCAACGACTGGATGGAGGACTTACCCGGTGCTTATTGTGCCCTCACCAGTGCTTAATTCGTCCGGGGAAAAGGGGGATTTGTCGTGTACGCGAGAACCAGAATGGCCGGCTGACAGCCTTGGGGTACGGATATTGCTCCTCTCTGGCCATGGATCCCATCGAGAAGAAACCGCTGTACCACTTTTACCCTGGTGCAATGATCTTATCGGTAGGTACGGTGGGTTGCAACTTTGCTTGCGCATTCTGCCAGAATTGGGAAATTTCCCAGGCTACTGTTGTTGAGGACGATGCTCCGGACCGCTATCTTCCAGCTGATACTTTAGTTAGGATTGCAGAAAAGGAGCAGGATCGAGGTTGCATAGGCATAGCCTATACCTATTCGGAGCCGCTGGTTTGGTATGAATACGTACTGGATGTTGCCCGCAAAGCCCACCAGAAAGGGTTGCGCAATGTATTGGTAACCAATGGTTATATCGAGCCCGAACCTTTTCAAGAGCTGATACCTTGGGTGGATGCCTTAAATATCGACGTAAAGAGCTTTTCGGAGGATTTTTACCGGGGGGTTGTGCACGGCCGACGGGACCCAGTGCTGCGGACGGTGGAAACGGCAGTCCGGGCTGGGAAGCATGTGGAGGTAACTACTTTATTAGTTACCGGGCTCAATGATAACTGGGGGGAAATTGACCAGTTGGTGGATTGGCTTTCTGGTCTTAACCCTACCATTCCCCTTCATTTCTCCCGGTATTTTCCTCAGTATCGAATGGATCGCCCAGCAACGCCGGTGAGTACGCTGCAAGAAGCTAGGAAACGAGCCCAGGAGAAGCTCTTTTACGTATACCTAGGGAACGTTCCTGGGGGCGAGGGGTCGGATACGATTTGCCCTCAGTGCGGGCAAACCCTAGTTCGGAGGCTTGGGTACCATACTACGGTGGTAGGTCTGAAAGGAAAGGAGTGTAGCTGCTGTGGAAGAAAAGCGGACATAGTCGTATAGCTTCAAGGGAAATACTCTCAGGCTAAAAGCAGTGGTGCACAAATCGAGCCATCAAAAGCGAAAATAGAAGTAGGTGGCAACTACGTTGCTTATGCAGCAACAAATTGATTCACTAACAGCGCGGAGGTAGGTGCTATGTTTCCAAAGCTTGAGACCTTAAAGCGAATCGTTGACTGTGGAATTATCGCGGTGGTACGAGCGGAAAATCCAGAAGTAGCCCTAAAAATTGCTGAGGCGGTGAAGGCTGGCGGAGTAGAAGTTATTGAGATCACCATGACGGTACCTGGGGCTCCTGATGTTATTAAGGCCTTGGCCCAAGCCTATTCTAAAGGGGAGATAGTAATTGGAGCGGGCACGGTTTTGGATGCAGCCACAGCGAGAATCTCTATTCTCAACGGGGCTGAATTCGTGGTAAGTCCCCATTTGGATGAGGAGATTATACGCCTGGCCCACCGTTATCAGAAAGTTGTTATGCCGGGCACAATGACAGTAACCGAGATGGTAAAAGCCATGGAGGCAGGAGCCGATATCGTCAAGTTTTTCCCTGGCAACCTTTTTGGTCCGGCTGCAGTAAAAGCTATCCGGGGACCACTGCCCCAGGTTCCTCTTTGCCCCACGGGAGGGGTCAGCTTAAACAACGTTGCTGATTGGATCAAGGCTGGGGTAGTAGCAGTGGGAGTAGGCAGCGAACTCACCAAAGGGGCCAAGACAGGAGATTTCGAGCAAGTAACCATGACGGCCAGGCAGTTTGTGGAGGCTATTGGGCGGGCCCGAGCCTAGCGAGGTATAAACACCGCTATCGGACTATGATCTAAAAGCGACTCAGCACTCAATTTAAGGGCCGTAAGGGCGGAGTTTGGCCCGGGTCAGATATCCCCTGTCGGGTCATCGTATGCCAACAGTTGAGTGCTGGGCGGAGCAAAGGACCAGTGTTTCAGTTAGGAGAAAATGATTTATCGGAGGAGGATACGTCGATGCCCAAGGTAGTCACTTTTGGAGAGATTATGCTTCGTCTTTCTACACCAGGGAATCAACGCTTCATTCAGGCCCAAAGCTTTGAAGTTACTTACGGCGGAGCCGAGGCCAATGTAGCTGTCTCCTTGGCTAACTACGGATTGGATGCCTATTTTGTAACCAAGCTTCCAGCTAACCCGATTGGGCAAGCAGCTCTGAATCACCTTCGCCGGTACGGGGTTCACACCGACTACATTCTCAGGGGTGGGCCCCGACTGGGTATCTACTTTCTAGAATCGGGGGTGGCTCAGCGACCATCCAAGATCGTATATGATCGCCTACCCTCGGCTTTATCCGAGGCTTTGCCTGAGGAGTTCAAGTGGCAGGACATTTTTAAAGGAGCTTCTTGGTTCCATTTTACTGGGATTACCCCGGCCTTATCAGTCAACGCATCTCAAGCTACGGTCGAGGCTGCCAAAGCGGCAAAGGCTCAGGGGGCGACAGTCAGCTGCGACCTTAATTACCGCAAGAACCTTTGGAGCCCTGAGCGAGCCAATCAAGTAATGACCGAAGCCATGCAATATGTGGATGTCCTTATAGCTAACGAGGAAGATGCCGAGAAGGTGTTTGGCATTAAGGCTTCATCTAGCGATGTCAGCGCTGGGAAACTTAGCGAGGCGGGGTACCGAGAAGTGGCCAGGCAGTTGGCAGATAGGTTTGGTCTAAGCTACGTGGCTATAACTTTGCGGGAGAGCCTGTCTGCCTCCCAGAATGGCTGGTCCGGGCTATTGTTCCACCAGGGTTCATTTTATCGTTCCCCTCGATACAACATTACTCCTATTGTTGATCGGGTTGGCGGTGGCGATTCCTTCGGAGGCGCTTTGATCTATTCGCTACTGGCTGGCAAGGACCCGCAGGATGCCCTGAATTTTGCGGTTGCTGCCTCCTGCCTGAAGCATAGCATTCCTGGAGATTTCAACCTCGTGGGCGTAGAAGAAGTGGAGCTGCTGGCACGCGGAGATGCTTCTGGCCGGGTACAGCGTTGACCGCTTAACCTGGGGAGAGGATTTTGCCCACCTTGGCCGAACTATTAACTTGCCTCGATCGCATCTGGTCAAGGTTGGGATGGTTTATGCAAGATATCGATAAAATCATCAGGTGCATAGCTTTAGAGAATGGGGCTCAGTTAGTAGGGGTCGCTGCCACTGCTGAGGTTGAGGGCGAAACGACAGCGGCCCCCACTTTTATCCCTGGAAGGCCCCAGATTGCCAGGTGGGGCACCCCCATTTTGTCTGCTGAACTTAAAGTCTTTCCCAGGGCCGTCGTAATTGGCGTTCCAGTCTTGCGATCAGTCTTGGACACCCTGAAGGATGGTCCCAATCATATTTATTACCATCACTACCGCCAGATCAATCTGCTCCTGGATCAAGTAGCCCTAAAAATAGGCCTTTATCTTGAAAAAGCCGGATATAAATCCATCCCAATAGCTGCCTCGCAGATCGTGGACTGGGAAAGTCAACGGGCCTATGTCTCGCACAAGGAGCTGGCTCGCCTGGCTGGCCTTGGGTGGCGCGGCCGTAACAACTTGTTAGTTACAGAAAAATGGGGTGCTGCGGTCAGGCTTGCTAGCATTCTTACCGATGCTCCATTGGCAACAGGATTACCTCTGGACCGGGACTGCGGGAACTGTTATGCTTGTGTTAGAGTCTGCCCGGCTGGCGCAATAAAGAGAGACGTCTCCCGATTTGATCACTTGGCTTGCTTTCAAGAGCTCAGGCAGCTTAGTCGGGAACGTAATATAGGACAATACATCTGTGGTTTATGCATAAAAGCTTGTTACAGAGGCGGTGGCTGTGGGCAAAGTTAGGTGGCCAGACCCAGCTAAAATCTTTGCTGGCCTTTTAACTTCGCATCCTGATTTGCTGGCGGAAGCCAAAGTAAGGCTGGTTGCTCATTTAGGTCCCATAGATCTGGAAAGCGAAGTTTGGGACTTCAAGTTCACCGACTACTATCAAAAGGAAATGGGGCCAAAGCTGAAGCGGCAGTTTGTAAGCTTTAGTCACTTGCAGTCTCCGGAGGAGCTCCCGAGGATTAAAATACTTACTAATCAAATTGAATGGGACTTGGCAGTTGAAGGTAAGCGGCGCGTAAATATTGATCCAGGTTATGTAAACTTGGCTAAGTTGGTTCTAGCTACTACCAAGGACTATTCGCACCGATTATACCTAGGTCACGGAATCTATGGAGAAGTGACTTTAATCTACCGAAAAGGCGGATGGCAGGCGCTTCCTTGGACCTATATGGACTATCGCAGCCAGAGTTATCTGGAGTTTTTCCTAAGGCTGCGGGAACTTTATCAGCGGCAATTGAGATCGGCCACCAGCTATCAACAAGCACTAAGCTGTGGCCGTTTGGAAGACAAGTTGCCCAACCAAGAAGGGGTGTAGGATGAAGCGGTTATTTGGGCTGGCCTCTTTGGTCTTGGTAGCCTATATCTTCTTCTTATTTCAACCGTCGGAAATGTTGAGCGAGCGCCAACCTGGAGAGCAGGTGCCGGTTACCTCCCAGCAGCAAAACTTGATGCAGGATCTTACCCAGAATCAAACCTTAGTCTCAAAACTGCTGTTGGCTTCGGTAGTTGTTGAGGGCGAGCTTTCCCGAGAGCGCCAAGGTAACTACATCTATTATAGGACCTCCGATGGCACTGGTTTCAATATATCGCCCAGCGGAATTATCGTTACTGCTTATCATGTAGTCAAAGATGTCCGGCCCGGGACTATTACCATCCAATTTCGGGGGCGACCGAAACAAAGTGCCCGGCTGATCAAGGCTATTCCCGAGCATGACATAGCTATTCTCGAGCTAAGCCGGCCTCGCTCCGGCCTGCCCTACCTTAAACTGGCTGATAGGAGTGTAGCGCCCATGGATATAGTTTGCTTGGCCGGATACCCGGAAAAAAAAGGAATACTGGTGGAATCTGGTATAGTGAGTTATGTCAACTTAACCATACCGGTGAAGATGCAGGGCCAAAATCAATTGGAAGTTGGGACCTTTGCCATTGGAGCTCAAGCCTATCCGGGTATGAGCGGTGGCCCGGTAGTTAATTCTAAGGGGGAAGCGGTTGGGGTCCTGGTGGCTGCCGGTACCGATCCTCGTCGGATCGAGTGTTATGCAGTTCCACTTGAAGCGGTGGGGACGATCGTCAAAAGGCTAGCGGCATGATTACTAGCAGGGGTAATAGCTGGCAATCGTAGAAAGGAGCAAGGTGTAGTACGGGCTGCTTTGCACTGTTCCCATATCTGGGGCTGCGGCCAATCGAACCATTTTGGTGCGCATTTCTGGGGTTGGCCATGGTAATTGCTGAGGCTACGGTTAGGCTAATATTTAGCAGGCTTCGTGCTATGAACGAACGACACTAATTGATGGTGGTGCTTCATGATGGTAAACGGTAAAGGGAAAATAGTAATCGTGGGTGGAGTAGCGGCTGGTGGTAGTGCCGCTGCTAAAGCTAGGCGGGTCAATGAGGCGGCTGAAATCGTTGTCTTCGAGAAAGGAGGTTATGTGTCTTTTGCCAACTGTGGGTTGCCTTATCATATAGGCGGACAAATCAAGGACCGCGACGAATTGTTCCTGGTTACGCCAGAACGATTTTGGGAACGGTTCCGGGTCAACGTACGTACTAACTGTGAGGTTGTGAGCCTCGATAGGACCCGGCATACGGTTAGGGTGTATGACCTCAACCAGGATCGTGAATACGAGGAGAGCTACGATAAACTGATTCTGGCACCAGGGGCCCGGCCAACCAGATTGCCGGTACCCGGTACCGACCTCGAGGGAATTTTTACCTTGTGGTCTGTTCCCGATATGGATGCTATCCTGCGTTACATACAAGTACAAAGGCCGGAGCGGGCTTTGGTGGTAGGGGCAGGGTTTGTAGGACTAGAGATGGTAGAGGCGCTGCTTGACCGGGGTTGCAAGGTAGCGCTGGTTGAAGCGCTGCCGCAGGTGCTCCCGGTTCTAGATGAGGAAATGACCCTACCCCTAGCTAGGCACCTGGAAGAACTAGGGGTTGACGTTCTACTGGAGACCAGGGTAGAACGGTTTGAGCCTTGCCAGGGCTTGGGCGGGGCTCGCGAGCCTAGTGACAGGGCTAGAGTGGGGAGCGCAGTATTGGACGATGGGACTGTGCTGCCATGCGAGTTAGTAATCTTAGCTGTGGGAGTTAGGCCTAACACTGATTTGGCTAGGGCAGCCGAGATCGCCTTGGGGGAGCACGGTGGCATCCTGGTAAATTCGAAAATGCAAACTAGCGACCCGGATATCTACGCCGCTGGCGATGTGGTTGAATCCAAGCATTGGATAACCGGACAAAGGGTATGGGCCCCGCTAGCAGGTCCGGCCAACAAGCAAGGCCGAGTAGCAGGAGCCAACGCAGCCCTAGCCCTGCTAGGGGTAAAGGATGAAAGCCTTTACTTGCATTTTCAGGGAACCCTGGGGACCACGATTATTAAGGTGGGAAAAATGACTGCGGCCAAGACGGGCCTCAGCGAACGGGAGGCCAGGCGGGCTGGACTTAGGTATTATGTATCCTATACACCTTCGCCCGACCATGCGACTTACTACCCCGGAGCTGAGATCATGATGATCAAGACCTTGTTTAGCCGGGATGATAGCCGAGTATTGGGAGCACAAATTGTTGGCACCAAGGGAGTTGACAAGCGTATCGATGTTTTGGCCACGGCTATCCGTGCCCAGTTTACGGCCGAGGATTTAGAGCAGCTGGACCTGGCTTACGCTCCACCCTATTCTTCCGCCAAAGATCCGGTAATAATGGCCGGGATGGTAGGAGCCAATATTGCCAGGGGAGATATGGAGGTTATCACCCCTGGCGAACTGCGAGATTGGCTCAGGGCGGCCGGGGTATTCAAGTCGGATCAGAATCGCCAACAAGTAAACGCCGAGTCCTTGCCGCAGATCGTGGATGTGCGTACTCCGGACGAGTACCGACACGGTAATATTCCCGGGTCTGTAAACATACCGCTGGAACATTTAAGGGAGCGGTTGGGCGAGCTGGACCCCAACCAACCTACGGTTGTTTACTGTTTAATTGGTTACCGGGCATACCTTGCCTACCGCATCCTCAAGCAACACGGGTTCAAGTCCATTAAAAACTTGAGCGGAGGGATGCGGGCTTGGTCGATGCGTCTGAAGGATAAGTAAGGGCAATATCGTTCCTAGAGATTACCGGCCCTACGGTGCGATCAAGGATAAACTGGATTACCTCCAATGCGTCAGTGCTAAGATACACCATGGCATTAGGTTCCTTATGCAGCACGCCGAAGTAGTCGGCAATTGATTGACCGCGGGTGAGGTCACCGTAGGTACAAATCTCCACATATAGAGGTAGAGCTTGGCCCCATTCCGGGTGAATGACTAGGGCAATAGCCAAGGCATCGTTTACCACACAGCCGTCAAGCCCTTCTCGTTCTCGGTGAAAATCGACATAAAAGCGTACTAGCTGGCCGAGGAATTGTGCGGCGGAATTGTCCTTGATGCTAACTAGTTTGCTTACCAAGGCTTGGCTAAATATTATTTTTCTGGTTACGTCCAAACCTACCATCCGAATGGGAATGCCGGAGGCAAACACTGCCTGAGCCGCTTCTGGGTCAGCCCAAAAGTTGAATTCAGAGACCGGGGTAATATTGCCTGGCGCCAGGGCTGAACCGCCCATGAGGATGATTTCTTTGATCTTTTTTCTCATTAAGCTGGGGTTGAGCCCCAAGGCTAGTGCCAGGTTGGTCAGTGGACCCAGGGCAATCACAGAGAGCTGGCCTTCTGAGGCCTCAAGCATGTGTAGCATAGCTAAAGGCCCAGGAACGGCAGGCACTGCCACCCGACTGGGGACTTTAAGATATCCCAGCCCGGTATCGCCATGGGTCTCCTTGGCAACTTGAGCCGGACGGCTGAGGGGAGCAGAGGCTCCTTGGTAAACAGGTATGTCACCTTGGTTGTCTGGGCGAAAAAGGCTCAGGATGTAGCAAGCGTTTTGGAAAGTGTTATCAACAGTATTGTTGCCAAAGCAGGTTGTCACCCCGACGATCTCAAGCTCAGGGGAACGCACTGCTAAAGCCAATGCCACAGCATCATCAATTCCCGGGTCGGTATCAATAATAACCTTAATAGGTAAGTTCACTGCCAATTCCCTCCTCCTCTGCGTGCTTACCTTTCGGCGGCGACAATCAGCTGTACCCAAAGCCACCCGGGTCACACTCCGTCCTCGGCCTCGGTCCACCAGTGAGAAGTCGACCTTGTCAGCGGTAGCCTTTGGGTGAAGTCGATCAAATTTCGCTCGGCCAGGCAGGTTTTTTCATTACCTAGTTGTGCGGCTTGCCGCATGAGGGATTCCTCCATGCTGTTCGAAAAAGGCTTCAACTTCTTTTCTTGTAGGCATTGAGGTTTGAGCACCGGGGCGAGTGGTGCTGAGGGCGCCAGTAGCATTGGCAAACGATAAGGCCTCTAAGACATCTTGGCCCCTAGCGAGGGCGGTAGCCAACCCACCGGCAAACGCGTCGCCGGCTGCGGTCGTATCGATGGCAGTCACGGCATATCCCTTAACCCACTTACACCCTTGGTCCCAAGCCACCACGGCACCGTTGGCACCTAGCTTAATAATGGCAACGGGAAACCCTAGTTGGCGAAGGCGAGATACGGCCGCCAGAGCCTCTTTTGGTTCCCCCACTGGTTGCCCGAGCAGAATTTCAGCTTCATGTTCGTTTGGAGTTATTATGTCAACTAATTGAGCTAGTTCAGGCGCGAGAGGCCGAGCTGGAGCTGGGTCAAGAATAACCGTCAACCCCTTTTCTTTAGCTTTGCGGGCGGCATAGAGTACTGTTTCCTGCGGTATTTCCTGCTGCAGCATCAAAATCCGAGCTTCACCCCAGGAAGCGGCTGTGGCATCGATATCATCAGGGCTCAGGTGGGCATTAGCCCCGGCAACGACAATAATGCGATTCTCTCCAGTAGAATCTACTTCAATGAGCGCAGTACCCGTAGGCGCTTCGTGTTCTACTATGATAGAACTGGTATTAACTCCGGCCCCTGAAAGGCTAGCCAGCAGCTGCCGGCCAAAGGCGTCATCGCCTATTCTCCCCACCATCGCTACCGTGGATCCCAACTTACTTGCAGCTAAGGCTTGGTTAGCCCCTTTCCCTCCGGGAAACATGCTAAAGCTGTCGCCGTACACAGTCTCTCCCAAAGAAGGGAGGCGGGGAGCTACGACTACTAGGTCCATATTAAGGCTTCCGACTACGATTATATCAGGGCTCAACAAGTTGACCACTCCTTGAGGTTCGGTGACCGACTTCTTAGCGGTTACCACTTTGGTCGAAATTTATAATTCGACTGGGATAACCAGTTTTTCCTTCTTTTGAACCACTACTGCATCCATCTTTTGTAGTTGCAGTTGCCACCATGCTTTGGCCGCTTATTCCGCTTGCTCTTACATTTTTCCCATTTTTCTGGCATAGGGGTGGATTTAAGTGCTTACTTTTGTTAGAATTGGCTTAACCAGAGAGACTTCAGTTTGGTGGGGTGTAACGCAGAGGAGTTGAGAGGATGGTCGAAGCACGGGTAGAAGATCAGATCTGGCAATTCTGGCGGTTGGTAAGAAAACATGGCGGAGGCTTTCTGGAGGTAGCTTCTAAAGGGCCTGATGGTTTTTTGGTTCAAGGTCTTCTGTCCTGGGATGACTTCTGGGTGAGGTTGCCAATTTTGAAGCGCCGCAATGCTCGTAGGGAGGACATTTACTGTCGATTAAAGAGCGGCCAAGTGACTGTAATTGATGATGCCATGGTTCCCGAGGGAGTCATATTGCAGACTAGTTGGGATCGCTGCCAAAGTTTGGTAGTTCTGGATCGTGAGTTGAGTACCGAAGAGAAAGCCCGGCTTCAAGAGAGCCTGACTAAGCGGTATCGGGGGACTCCTCCCCGTTTTGATGGTGAGCCTTGGTGCCGTTTGCCCGGATTTATAAACTGGAAGCCGGAGCATGAACGCGATGGCAAGTTTCCCGAGGTAGTCATTATTAAAGCCAATTGGGAAGTACTTTCAGTTCCCACCATTTGGAGCGGCAGCCCACAGCGAAAACGTTGGAGCTACTTGGGTCAGGGGAGGGATTCCACCTCATCAGCCTTGAGGCAGCGCCTCAAGGAGGAGAGGCGGGCGGCAAATAGTACACAGTGGAGAGATTTTGCTACCACTGACCTTGCTGTTAGCGACTTACGGTATGCTTGCCACCTTATTCGCATGGGGCTGTCACGCCAAGAAGTGGTAGAAAGGTTGCGCCAGGAAAGCCCCAACCTAGCTGAACGTTTTGGAGTTCATGCTGATGATTACTTGCAGCGGACTGTGAACAAGGCCATTATTCATGTAAATGGGATGCTCCCTGTCTGATCATTCCCGATCGTTCTTTACCTGGCTGTGGAAGATGGCCGCTAAGCTCAGAGGGCGAGGCCTGGTTGTCCGGATCCGGTTGATGATCTGTTTTACTCCTCTGGCTTTGCTGGCTGCTTGGCCTGCAAGTTCAACCTGTTCGCGATCCTTTGCATGGCCTTGGAGAGTTACAGTACCCTTGGTAGTTTTAGGATAGACCTTAGCGGTATTAAGACGGGGATCGGCTCCTAGTTCTTGGGCTACCTCCGTGTCAATGTCTGCATCGCTAACTTGTCCATCGGTGCTGATGGCGACACTGTTTTCTACGCTTTTAACCCCAGGGATAGATTTGACTAAATCAGTGAGTCGTTCTTTTTCTGCTAGAGCATCTACTATGCCAGTGAGCAAAACATGTCCGTCTGTTACCTCGGCGTTAAGTCCGTAGCCTCGAAGGTCCTTGTCGCTATTTAGCAGGGCCTGGATGCGGTCTTGTAAATCTCCCCCCAACTCCCGGTTGTGGTTCTGGCGCGCCTTTCTCTCCCAGTCCACAAGCCCCGTCTTATAAGCAATGCTGCGCTTTACGTCTTTTTGGTTCCCATGGGGCATACTAATAAGTTGGGCTTTTTGGGATTTGTATTCCCTAGGCTGAGGGTGACCAGAAGGTCGATGCTGGTCTCTTCCGGTTCGTTGTGGCACGAGAATTACCTCCCGTATTGACCTTTTTCTTTATTTATTATTGTGCCTAAGAGGTTAGCCAAAAATCCGATCTAATAAAGTTTCCCTGCCCCCCTGGCCCTCTGGGCTTTCCTCTTTTTATGATTGCATAATTATGCATCTGGATGTATAATTATCGAGTATGGAGCTGGGCAGGGCCTAAGACATTGTCACTAATTGGAGGCGAAAACGTGATTCAGGCTGGAATCATAGGGGCAACTGGGTATACCGGGGCCGAGTTGGTTCGGCTCCTATGCATGCACCCCGAGGTACAAATACAGCTAATAAGCTCACGAAGTCATGCGGGGAAAAGGTTGGCAGAACTATACCCTAACCTCAACGGGTATGTAGACTTAATTTGCGAGCCCGAGGCTACCCTGGAGATGCTTTGTGGCTGCGATGTTGTTTTCATCGCTCTGCCTGCAGGGCATGCAGCAACCATAGTAAAAGGTATTGCCAGTTGGCAAGCAAAGGTGGGCCAGGATGCAGGTGGGCTAGCTCCAAAAGTCATCGACCTAGGAGCTGACTTTCGTTTGCGGGATCCGCAAGCCTATCAGGACTGGTACGGGATGACCCATGAGGCGCCAGAGTTTCTCTCCCGTAGCGTTTACGGGTTGCCTGAAATCCACCGGGACAAAATTGCTCACGCTGATCTAATAGCTAATCCCGGTTGCTACCCAACCGCTACCATCCTGGGGTTATTGCCCGGCCTTCGAGAAGGAATCCTAGATCTAGATTCTATAATTGTGGATGCTAAATCAGGCGTCTCTGGAGCCGGGCGAGAACTGCGCCTTTCCAGCCATTATGTAGAAGTGAATGAAGGCATTCACCCCTACCAAGCCGGTCGGCATCGTCACACTCCTGAAATCGAGCAAGAACTTGAGGCTTTGGCTGGCCGAAGCTTGACCATTACTTTTACCCCCCACTTGGTGCCCATGAGCCGGGGGATACTGGCAACTATTTATGCCCAACTTAAGGAACCAATTGGCAGTAAGGAACTTTGGGAAATCTACTATTTGCATTACCAAGACGAGCCTTTTATACAAGTTCTGCCAAAGGGACACTGGCCTCACACCCGCTGGACATATGGGTCCAATATGGTGCTGGTGGGATTAACCGTTGACCAACGCACGCAGCGGGCCATCATAGCAGTTGCCATTGATAATTTAGGCAAGGGGGCTTCTGGCCAAGCTGTACAGAATATGAATATTATGTTTGGCCTACCGGAAACCACCGGTCTGCTGATGCCGGGGCTGGTGCCTTGATCAGGTGTTCAAATTAGGGTGTAACTAGGGGGAAAGGCTAAGACTATGGCGATGGAACCAGAAGTGGAGATCATGTCACCAGAATTTGTTTTCGTTCCGGGGGGAGTAACTGCTGCTCGCGGGTTTAAAGCTG
Organism: Clostridia bacterium; assembly: GCA_014360065.1. Lineage (NCBI taxonomy): Bacteria > Bacillati > Bacillota > Clostridia > Clostridia bacterium. Next base: position 14,333 of record JACIYF010000008.1, read on the forward strand.
CCGGCGTCCATGCAGGGTTGAAGAAGAGTGGCAAACCGGATTTGGCACTGATTTACAGCCAAACCCAGAGTCGGGCAGCAGCGGTATTTACGCAAAACCTTGTCCAAGCCGCTCCTATCACCATCACCAAGAAGCACTTGGATGATGGTCAGCTCCAGGCAATTGTAGTTAATAGCGGTAATGCTAATGCCTGCACTGGAAAAGCTGGTTTGGAAGCGGCGACCACTATGGCTGATGTGGCAGGAGCGGCCCTTGGTATTCCTGCCTCCCTGGTGGGCGTAGCTTCCACGGGGGTTATCGGGGTGCCGCTACCGGTAGATTTGGTGGTCAGTGGAATAAAACTAGCTGCAGCCCAGTTAAGCGATACCGGGGGAGAGCAGGCGGCTCAAGCTATCCTCACTACTGATACTTTTGTCAAACAAACCGCGGTTCAGGTGAGCGTGGATGGAAGGCTAGTCACTGTCGGGGGAATGGCCAAGGGGTCGGGCATGATCCATCCCAACATGGCTACCATGCTGGCGTTTATTACTACCGATGCCCAGGTTGACTCCGAAGCTTTGGATCTGGCTTTGCGTACTGCGGTAGCCGATAGCTTTAACATGATTACCGTTGATGGCGATACCAGTACCAACGATATGGTGCTGGTGATGGCCAACGGGTGGGCCGGTAACCGCGAACTCAAGGAAGGCGTACCGGGGTGGTCTAGCTTCCAGGCAGCATTAAAGTACGTGTGTACTTATTTAGCCCGATGCATTGCCCGCGATGGTGAGGGCGCTACCAAACTGATTGAAGTGGTGGTCAAAGGAGCAAGAAGCATCGATGATGCTCGTTTAGCAGCGCGTTCAGTTGCTGGTTCGAACTTAGTGAAGGCCGCGATATTTGGAAGCGATGCCAATTGGGGGCGTATTCTGGCGGCTATAGGTTACTCAGGCGCTGTCTTTGATCCAGGTAAAGTTGACATCTTCCTTTCGGCACCCGGCGCTGGGTTGCAGGATTCAGGAAGCTACCCCACAGGTTGGGCGAGCCGCGGAATTAAGGTGGCCGGTGATGGGGTCGGACTGGATTTTGATGAAGCAGAAGCCAAGAAAATTCTCGGTAACTCAGAAATCGTCATAGTCGTAGATCTGAAAGAGGGCGAGAAAGAAGCTCGGGCTTGGGGTTGTGATTTAACTTACGATTATGTGCGCATAAACGCCGAGTATCGCAGCTGAAGCGCGTTGGGGGGAAGATATCAAATGGTGCTTACGGCCTTGGAAAAAGCAGGAATACTAATAGAGGCACTTCCCTACATACGCCGCTTTTATGGAAAGACGGTTGTAATCAAATATGGTGGGCATGCCATGACCGACTGCAAACTGAAAGAGGCCGTAATTCGGGACGTGATTTTGATGAAATTTGTAGGTATGCACCCAGTATTAGTACACGGCGGCGGACCTGAGATCACAGCTATGCTGGAGCGCTTACATATACCGTCAACTTTCGTAAACGGGGAGCGAGTAACTGATGCCTCCACCATGGAGATCGTGGAAATGGTGCTGGTGGGTAAAGTTAATAAGGAAATAGTGGCTCTCATCAACCGAGCTGGAGGCAAGGCAGTTGGCCTAAGCGGCAAAGATGGTTGTCTCATTCAAGCCAGCAAGAAGGAAGTGTCTGGCTCAGATCAGGCTGATTTAGGTTTTGTTGGCCAAATAGTAAATATAAACCCCGAGATTATTCGAACCGTGATTGATCAAGGGTATATACCGGTAGTTGCTCCGGTAGGCGTGGGAAATCAAGGGGAAGGGTACAACATCAATGCCGACTTTGTTGCCGGAGCTTTGGCTTCGGCGTTGCAGGCAGACAAATTGGTGCTCTTAACCGATGTGGAAGGAATCAAGGGGCCAGGTGGCAAAATCTTGTCATCTATTAGCACTTCCCAAGTGCCTACCTTGATAAGGGAAGGGATTATTAGAGGGGGGATGATTCCTAAAGTAAAGTGTTGCGTTGAAGCTTTGGAGAATGGCATCTCTTCAGCTCACATCATCGATGGACGCATCCCCCATTCCCTCTTGTTGGAGATTTTCACCGATGAAGGCATTGGGACTATGGTAACACGAGAAAAGCTTGCTAGCGAATAAAGGCACGGCGGGGGGTTTACTTTGGATAATCACGAGGTCATTAGTTTGGGTACCCAGTATATTATGTCAACTTATGCTCGACCGCCGGTGGCTATAGTTAAGGGCCAAGGGGTCAGAGTTTGGGATGCCGATGGTAAGTCATATCTAGATTTTGTAGCCGGAATCGCGGTCAATGCTTTAGGCCATTGCCACCCTAACGTAGTTCAAGCCATTAAAAATCAAGCCGAGAAGCTGATCCATTGTTCCAATTTATATTGGAGTGAGCCACAAGTAAGGCTGGCTGAGCTCCTGGCCAAGCATTCCGGCCTAGATCAGGTCTTCTTTTGTAACAGCGGCGCTGAGGCTAATGAAGCGGCCATTAAGCTGGCGCGGAAGTACAGCAAGGAACGCCGTGGGCCCAACCGCTATCATATCATTACCATGACGGGATCCTTCCATGGCCGGACCATGGGAGCCCTAACAGCTACGGCCCAGGAAAAGATTCATCACGGGTTTGAGCCCTTGCTGCCGGGTTTCAGTTATGCGCAGTTCAACGACTTGTCTGCGGTAGAGGCCAACATCCGACCTGAAACTTGTGCAGTTATGGTAGAACCGGTGCAAGGGGAAAGCGGGGTGAACTTGGCTGAACCTGGTTTCCTAATTGGGCTGGAAAAGGTATGTCGCCAACACCAATTGCTGCTGATTGTTGACGAAGTACAATGTGGTTTGGGGCGAACCGGTCAGTTTTTGGCCTTTCAGCATTTTGGTATCAGGCCAGATATAGTTGTTCTGGCCAAAGCTTTGGGTGGGGGTCTGCCCATAGGGGCAATTCTGGCTACTACCGAAGTAGCTTCAGCTTTCCGGCCCGGAAGCCATGGATCGACCTTTGGGGCCAATCCAGTTGCCTGTGCAGCTTCCGAGGCAGTCATTGAAACCTTGGAGAAGGAAGGCCTAATTGAAAATGCTCGTAAGCAGGGGGAATACTTCTTAAGGCGCCTTAAGGAGTTGGCTAGTTTGCCGCAATTTCGACCTCTAGTTAAGGACGTCCGGGGAATGGGGCTGATGCTGGCTATGGAACTAACTATTCCCGGGGCTCGAGTCGTAGATAGCTGTCGAGAAAAGGGGTTGCTCATTAACTGCACGGCCGAGAACGTGCTTCGCTTCTTGCCTCCCCTCATAGTTAACGCTGCTGAAATCGATGCGGCCGCTGCCATTTTAGCTGAAGCGTTGGAGGAGGAAACCCAATCCAATAGCAAGGAGGAACACTGAGTGCTAAGCATCGGTACGACTAAATTAGATGTCGGGCTTAAGGGGCGGGATTTACTGTCCCTGGCCGACCTCAATAGTGCTGAGGTGGGTCGCATCCTGGAGGTAGCCTTTGAACTTAAAAGAATGCAACGTCAGGGTGAGCCCCACCAATTGCTTCCAGGCAAGATCCTGGCCATGATCTTTCAAAAGCATTCCACTCGCACGCGAGTTTCATTTGAAGCGGGCATGTATCAACTGGGCGGCCGCCCCATGTTCCTGAGCGGCAGCGAACTACAGCTGGGTAGGGGAGAGTCTATCGCTGATACCGCACGAGTTTTGGCCCGCTACGTCGACGGGATTGTCATCCGTACTTACGAGCAGCAGGAGGTTGAGGAACTGGCTCGCTTTGCTGACGTACCGGTGATCAATGCACTTACCGATGCATTTCACCCCTGCCAAGTTCTGGCTGACTTGCTTACCATTCAAGAAAAGAAGCAAAGGTTGGCAGGGCTTGAGCTTGGCTATGTGGGTGATGGCAATAATGTTGCCCATTCCTTGTTGCATGGGGCGGCCTTGGTGGGGATGAATATTACGGTAGCTACCCCGCCTGGGTATGAGCCGAAAGCCACGGTGGTAGAGGAAGCGAGGAGGATTGCTAAGAGCGAGGCCGAGCGGCGGGGATGGCCAAAACCTGCGATCAACATAACCGATGATCCTCTGTTGGCAGCCCGCAATGCGGATATTCTCTATACTGACGTTTGGGCAAGCATGGGCCAAGAGGGAGAACAGGCCGAGCGACAAAGGGCTTTCGCCAGATATCAACTCAATGCTGATCTCCTTAAGCTGGCGAAGCCAGACTGCATGGTGATGCATTGCCTTCCTGCTCACCGGGGCGAGGAAATCACCGATGAGGTTATTGAGGGACCACAATCGGTGGTCTTCGACCAGGCTGAGAATCGCCTTCATGCTCAGAAAGCGCTTTTGGCTCTAGTAATGTAAGCTCAGGGCAGCAATTTTCTAGAAAGAGGTTGGTTTTATGGCTAAGGTAGTGCTGGCATACTCTGGGGGACTGGATACTTCGATAATAATACCCTGGCTTAAGGAGACCTATGGATATGATGTAATTGCCTTCACCGCTGACCTGGGCCAGGGTCAGGAACTAGAAGGAGTAAAAGATAAGGCTCTCAAAAGCGGAGCCAGTAAGGTCTACGTGGAAGACCTGCGCCGGGAATTTGTAACTGACTATATATTCCCCACGCTGCGGGCTGGAGCCATATATGAAGGCAAATACCTCCTCGGCACGTCTTTTGCCCGCCCCTTAATAGCCAAGAAACTGGTAGAGATAGCGGCGGTAGAAGGAGCAGACGCCGTGGCCCATGGGGCTACCGGGAAAGGCAATGACCAGGTGCGGTTTGAATTGGGAGTTAAGGCTCTAAATCCTGACCTAAAGATTATTGCTCCTTGGCGACTATGGAATATCCGATCCCGAGAGGAAGCGATTGACTATGCTCGCCTACGGGGCATAGAAGTTCCAGTAACCAAGGAGCATCCGTACAGCATGGATCGTAATCTCTGGCATTTAAGCCATGAGGGAGGAAAACTTGAGGATCCCAGCCAAGAGCCTCCTGAAGATGTATACCTGATTGTTACTCCGCCAGAAAAAGCTCCCGATCAACCCACTTATGTGGAAATAGGGTTCGAAAAAGGAACGCCTGTAAGCGTGGACGGCCAGGTTTTAGATCCCGTGCCCCTGATTGAGCGTTTAAATGAAATAGGTGCACGAAATGGCATTGGTATTGTCGACATGGTTGAAAACCGGTTAGTAGGAATAAAGTCCCGGGGGGTATATGAGTGTCCGGCTGGGACTCTGCTGATGTATGCTCACCGGGAGCTGGAATATCTAACTTTGGATCGGCAAACCATGCATTTTAAAGAAATAGTCGCCCAACGGTACGCGGACTTGGTTTACGACGGGGTTTGGTTTCATCCTCTCCGTGAAGCGCTTGACGCTTTTGTCGAGCGGACCCAAGAAACGGTTACCGGCAAGGTGCGGCTGAAACTTTATAAAGGCAATTGTATGCCTGCAGGAAGCACTTCCCCCTACTCACTTTACAGCCCGGAACTAGCGACGTTTGAGGCGGACGAGGTTTATAACCAAAAGGATGCGGAAGGCTTTATTAACCTCTTTGGATTACCTCTTAAAGTCCAAGCTTTGGTAAGGCGTCGGACCGGCAAGAAGTTACAGTCAGGTAAATAGGGCTTGGCAGCGGAAGGAATGATAGGATTGAAACTATGGGCTGGTAGATTTTCACAAGAAACCGACCGCTTGGCAAATAAGTTCCAGGCTTCCATATCCTTTGACCAGCGCTTGTACCGGCATGATATCCAGGGCAGCATAGCTCATGCCAAAATGCTGGCTAGCTGCGGTATCATTTCTGCTGATGAGTCTAAGCAGATTGTCGAAGGCCTTAAGCAGGTACTGCTAGACATTGAATCAGGACGGTCGGTGTTATCGGAAGAACAAGAGGATATCCACCTTAACATTGAATACCTGCTGACTCAAAAGATCGGCAAAGTAGGGGAAAAGCTGCACACGGCTCGCAGCCGAAATGATCAAGTAGCCTTGGACCTGCGGCTATATCTACGCGAAGAAATCTTGACCTTAATGACTTCCGTAGACAAGCTGATCGCTAAGTTTTTAACTTTGGCCGAGCAGCACCAGTCAACCATCATGCCCGGCTATACTCATTTGCAAAGAGCCCAGCCTATTACTTTGGGTCACCACCTGTGTGCTTATGCTTCCATGCTGATGAGGGACTTGGAGCGCTTGCGGGATACGTTTGACCGAGTCAACCAATGCCCCTTAGGTGCGGGTGCATTGGCGGGTACTACCCTTCCCATCGATCGGCAAATGGTAGCTGATCAATTAGGGTTCTCTGGGTTAATAGCCAATACCCTGGACGCGGTTAGCGATCGGGACTTCATTGTGGAATTCCTTAGCAGCGTTTCCATACTGATGATGCACTTAAGCCGCTTTAGCGAGGAGCTAATCCTTTGGGCATCAGCTGAATTTGCTTTTGTGGAAATTGACGATAGCTATGCTACTGGTTCCAGCATGATGCCACAGAAGAAAAACCCCGACATTGCTGAGCTGATCCGGGGCAAGACGGGAAGGGTATACGGCCACTTGCTTGGTTTATTAACTACCCTGAAGGGACTGCCTTTAGCTTACAACAAAGATCTGCAGGAAGACAAAGAAGGTTTATTCGATGCCATCGATACCGTCCTTGCTTGTGTTACGGTCTTGACGCAGATGCTAAACCACTTGCGCTTCAATAAGCAGCACATGTACGGACAGGCCAGCCAGGGCTTTGCTTGTGCTACCGACGTGGCCGAATACCTGGTAGCTCGAGGGATCCCCTTTCGGGAAGCACATGCCGTAGTAGGAAAGATAGTTGCATACGCGTTAAAAACCAATCGGGATTTGAGCCAGCTCGACCTGGGTGAATGGCGGCAGTTTTCGCCAGTGTTTAATGAAGACATTTTTCAGGTTATTAAGGTGGAGACGGCTGTGAATCGGCGCCGGACTATTGGTGGCCCGGCTCCAGAGGCCACAATAGCAGAAATTGGCCGGCTACGTTCTCGCCTAGCCGAACTTCGAAAATGGAAGGAGGAGAAAGCCAAGCAGGCAGGACTTGATGATCTGGCTGGAATGCCAGCTTGAGCTGCCTCAAGCCCAACTACCCAGCCTTGCCATGTCGCAGGGGCTGGTTACGGCTCAGTTTAGTACGGGAGGACGGTAGGATGAAGTGGGCAGCAATTTTATTGTATGTGGGTGTGTTGGTCACGGTAGGATTGCTTAGTGCTCGCAAGACCAAAAGCGTGAGTGATTTCTTCTTGGGTGGACGGTCTATTGGCCCGTGGATTTCAGCTTTTGCTTACGGTACCACCTACTTTTCGGCGGTAATCTTTATCGGTTATGCTGGAAAGATAGGCTGGGGTTTTGGCCTCAGTGACCTGTGGATCGTGGCTGGCAATGTTTTCTTGGGAACTTATTTGGCGTGGAAGGTATTGGCCCGACCTACTCGGGAGATGACGGCTCGACTAGGGGTTTTGACTATGCCCGCTTTTCTTGAGGCTCGCTACCAAAGCCGCGGCCTTAAGATCCTGGGTGCCTTGGTTATCTTTATTTTCTTGGTTCCGTACTCGGCCTCGGTGTATATGGGTTTAAGCTATCTCCTGGAGGGAATATTTGGTGTTCCTTATTTTGGAGCCTTGGCCCTGATCGCAGGGTTGACCGCTCTGTACTTGGTTTTGGGCGGTTACTTTGCGGTAACCTTGAATGATTTTATCCAGGGCCTCATCATGCTGGTTGGATCGGTGCTATTAATAAGTCATGTGTTGGCCCATCCTTGTGTAGGCGGCCTAGCCCAAGGAATTAGCAGACTTGCTAGTTATGATCCCGGTTTGGTCAAAGTAGTAGGGCCTCCCGGAGCAGTGCCGCTTTTCTCTCTGGTAATTTTGACTAGCTTGGGGACTTGGGGTCTTCCTCAGATGGTTCAGAAGTTCTATTCCATTAAAGACGAAAGGGGTATTCGGCCGGCCACGGTTGTCTCTAGCGTTTTTGCCCTCGTGATTACTTTCGCTGCCTATTTTACCGGCGCTTTGGGGCGGCTCTTTCTTAATAACCATATGCCGGTCTGGAACGGGCGCCCCAACCCGGACCTGGTTATGCCTCATGTAATAGCCCAAGCGCTTCCAGAAGTCCTGTCGGTGATAGTTCTGCTATTGGTCCTGGCTGCATCCATGTCTACCCTGGCTTCCTTAGTGTTAGTCTCAAGCTCCGCTATATCCTTGGATTTGGTAAAGGGAGCTCTTTTTCCGCGCATCGGCCAGAAGGCACAGGTATTGCTTCTTCGCACCTTTTGCCTGTTGTTTACTCTGCTATCGGTTGTAATTGCTCTTACTCCTACTTTCATTGTCACTTTGATGTCCATTTCTTGGGGTACAGTTGCTGGAGTATTCCTTGCTCCCTATCTGTACGGGTTGTATTACAAAGGTACCACTAGAGCCGGAGCTTGGGCAGGAGCAGTTACCGGCCTAGGGCTCTCGTTAGGCTTGGCTTGGTACTACCATATGGATGATAAACTGATCCCTACTATAGGTTCGGTGGCCATGATAGTTCCCTTAGTGGTGGTGCCGCTGATCAGCTGGGTTACCAATAAGCTGAGAGAAGAGCACTTATCTTGAGTATTTGGCGATAGGGGTAGATTTAGGAAGGACGGAACGGCTCTTGATGATGTTGGATAAGATCATGAACGGTTAAGGCAGGATTTATGGGATGCTTTCGCGAATTGGAAGGACCGATAAGGAAAACAGCGCACCCATTACCCACTGGCCGCACCGGTTTGAAGCCCAAGATTACGGCTGGTCTAGCCTGTAGGCAAATACGGCGCTGCGGGTAGGGGCAAGGCGCATAATCAGCTGAGCTGGCGATTACGAAGGGAAGGTAGCGGAGAAGGATGCGGCAATTGCTGTCTGGAAATGAGGCGATAGCTCGGGGAGCTTATGAGGCGGGAGTACGAGTCGCTGCGGCCTACCCTGGGACGCCCAGTACGGAAATACTGGAGAACATAGCCGAATACCCGGAAATATATGCTGAGTGGTCGCCCAACGAAAAAGTGGCTCTAGAAGTAGGAGCGGGAGCGGCCATGGCAGGGGCCCGGGCCTTAGTGGCCATGAAACACGTAGGCTTGAATGTAGCCGCCGACCCCTTCTTTACCTTAGCCTATACCGGTGTCAACGGTGGCTTAGTAGTGGTCTCGGCCGACGACCCAGGAATGCATAGTTCCCAAAACGAGCAGGACAACCGCTTATATGCGCGGGCAGCCCAAGTACCGATGCTGGAGCCAAGCGATAGCCAAGAGGCTAAGGACTTTGTCAAAGTAGCACTGGATCTTTCCGAGCAATACGATACCCCGGTTTTAATGCGAATCACCACCCGAATAGCCCATTCCAAATCCTTGGTAGAACTGGCGGAGCGGGCGGAAATACCGCTAAGATCGTATATCAAGGATACAGGGAAATACGTTATGCTGCCTGGCTTTGCCCGAGAGCGGCACCCACTGTTATTAAAGCGAATGGAGCAGCTGGGAGAATTTAGTAATACCAGTGACTTACAGAAGGTGGAGTGGGGGGTCGGAAAGCGGCATATTGGTTTTATTTGTGCGGGAGTAGCCTATCAATACGTTCGAGAATCATTTCCCGAAGCCTCCATCCTGAAGCTGGGTATGACCTATCCTTTGCCAAGGCGACTGATCGAGGAGTTCGCCTCCCAGGTGGATGAGCTCTACGTGATTGAGGAACTAGAACCCTTCATGGAAGATCAGCTAAAAGCTTGGGGGATAAAGGTAGAGGGCAAATCCCGGCTTCCCCGAGTGGGGGAGTTATCTCCGGAGATAATCCACCAGAGCTTTGTAATACAGTTGGGGCCCACAAACAAGGGCGATGTGCCTTTCCCGGTCCCAGCTTCCCAACCTTCTGATCCGGAAATGGATATGGCAGAAGAACCAGATGCAGTAACACCGACAATAGACTGGTGCTTCCAAGCTATTCCTGGCCGGCCGCCGGTTCTTTGCCCGGGGTGTCCTCACCGAGGGGTATTCTACGCCTTGCAGCGTTTGCGCTTGACCGTTACCGGCGATATTGGTTGTTATACCTTGGGGGCATTGCGCCCGCTAAGTAGCATGGACAGTTGCCTTTGCATGGGGGCAAGCATTAGCATGGCCCATGGAATGGAGAAAGCCCGAGGAAAGGATACGGGCCAAAGGACGGTAGCGGTTATCGGTGACTCAACTTTTCTGCACTCGGGCATCGCTCCGTTAATGGATGTAGTATATAACCGAGGTTCTAGCACGGTTATTATTCTCGATAATCGTACTACGGCTATGACTGGCCACCAGGACCACCCCGGAACTGGATTTACTATCCGCCGAGAGCCTACTTGGGCTGTTGATCTAGAGGCTTTGTGTAGGGCATTAGGCGTTAAGCAGATTTGGGTGCTAGATCCACTGGACTTGGATAAGTTGCGCGAGGGTATTCGTAAAGCAACTGAAGCTGACGAACCCTCCGTGATCATTGCTCGCCATCCTTGCGTTCTTCTGGAAAATCCTTTCCAGGATCGTCTATATCAAGTTATACCCGATAAATGCGTCTCCTGTGGTCTGTGCCGAGACTTAGGATGTCCAGGACTGATATTTGAGCTACGTTCGTTGCTTCCAGAGACAGGGTCGTCTAGCGCTGAGAGATTGTTGCCCAGGATCGATCCTGATCAATGCAGAGGGTGTGGACTCTGCGCGCAAGTATGTAACCACCAAGCCATAGCAGAGGTGCCAAAAAGCCAGGGCGCGGAGGAGGGGTGACTTTGGGCGAAGAGAGGATAAGCAAAAAAGATATACTCTTGGTAGGGGTAGGCGGCCAGGGTACAGTCCTAGCTGGCAAAATACTAGCCCAGGTGGGAGTTAAGGCTGGATTAGCTGCCAAAGTCTCCGAGATTCATGGCATGGCTCAGCGCGGAGGTGGCGTAGTTACTCAGGTTCGTTTGGGCTCTTCAGTTTCTTCGCCAGTTGTTTCCAGGGGGCAAGTGGATGCGATTATAGCCTTTGAGAAATTGGAGGCAGCTCGGTGGATTCCTTATCTGAGCTCCCAGGGGTGGATGATTGTCAACGATCAGGAAGTCATGCCTTTACCGGTCTTGGCCGGGGAGGCCGTATACCCGGCTGGTATAATTGGCCAACTATGTTGCCAGCTCCACCAACTTCGCGTCGTGCAGGCCGTAAAGCTAGCGACTGAATGCGGTTCCCCTCGATCTATGAATCTAGTGCTTCTGGGCATTCTTGCTCCTTCTTTAGGGTTCCCGCGGACCCTGTGGGAGGAAGTGATCGCCGAGGCTGTTCCCCCTAGCACTCGGGAAGTGAATCTAAAAGCCTTTGGACGAGGCTGGGCCTTAGAAAGCACTGCTTAATCTAGTCGCTTTCAAAAATCGATAACTAGATTTGCAACCCTAAGGAACTATTTGCCCCTTCACCTATGTGCAGGGGTTTTTCTACCATCGTCCAAAAAGTGCTGGTTCGTCAGTTGCGGCGGTTCCGGCGTTCTCATCTATCCCACAAACGCAGCGGAAACAAAGCCAGAGTGATATTGGCCGCTGTCCATTTTAAGCAAAAAAATTCCCCCGATGACAGGAAAAGGTTATCCTATATCGAATAGAAAAACATATAGTATAACACATTTCTTGTTGAGTTTAGGGGGTATGAAGCTTGAGCAAAATAACGCTTACAGTTATAAAGGCTGACGTAGGTGGTTACGTGGGCCATTCAGGAGTGCACCCAGCATTGATAGAGCGCGCCCAGGAAGTCCTCAGCGCCAGCGATCTACTGGTTGATTATTATGTTACCCATGTTGGAGACGATTTAAATTTGATAATGACCCATAAATATGGAATGGATGATGCCCGGATTCATGAGTTAGCTTGGAATACGTTTACTGCCTGTACTAGCACGGCCAAAGAGCTGAAACTATATGGGGCCGGGCAAGATCTGTTAAGTGATGCTTTTTCTGGAAATGTCAAGGGCATGGGTCCTGGAGTAGCAGAGATGGAATTCGAAGAACGAAAGAGCGAGCCGGTAGTAGTGTTTATGGCTGACAAGACTGAGCCTGGAGCTTGGAACCTGCCGCTTTATAAAATGTTTGCCGACCCCTTTAATACTATTGGATTAGTTATAGATCCCAAAATGCACGAAGGGTTCTGCTTTGAGGTACATGACTTAATTAATAGCCAAAAAGTGCTGTTTAACACGCCGGAGGAAATTTATGACTTATTGGTGTTCATAGGTGCTCCTGGGCATTATTGTATTAAGGCAGTCTACACTAAGAACGGCGAAATTGCTGCTAGCTCTAGCACCCAGCGTCTCAATCTTATGGCTGGCCGTTACGTGGGAAAAGACGACCCGGTGCTAATTGTTCGCTGCCAGAGCGGTCTTCCTGCTTTAGGAGAGGTTCTAGAACCCTTCAGTTTCCCTCACCTGGTTGCAGGATGGATGCGGGGTTCGCACCATGGGCCATTGATGCCAGTATCGGTAGATCAATCCACACCTACTCGCTTTGATGGCCCACCCCGGGTTGTAGCTTTAGGGTTCCAAATTGCCAATGGCAAGCTGGTCGGGCCCCAAGATCTTTTTGCTGATCCGGCCTTTGATCGGGCTCGCCAAACTGCTAATGAAGTCGCTGATTATCTGAGGCGCTTGGGCCCATTTGAGCCCCACCGTTTAGGGTTGGGGGAGATGGAATATACCACCATGCCGGAAGTATTACGCAAGCTGGCGAATCGGTTTATGCCTATTGGGGAAGAGGATAAACCGCTGCGCGAGGTGGCTGGTGGTAAGGGCAGATAAAACTTAATTGTGGCGTTCTTTAAGGGCAAGAATGGCCCTGGTCGGTACAGGAGGCCGGGGCCTTTCTTTTGGTCCGGTAATTTTGGTTAAAATAGTAACTGGCTGCAGTTAATCAAATAGGCGGAAGGAGAGGGCAAGCTGGTGCGGATATCCGGTCGCGAAGACTTGAGGTTACGGCTAGCCAGTATTGATGGCAAAGGTTATAAAGCTTACCAGGATATTGAGGGGGCTTATGACTTTGGTTTCTTTACGTTATATGTTGACCATGCGCAGAGCGACCCATTTGCGCCGCCGTCGCGCCTTAGGGCCCGCGTTAGCCAGAGGGTAGCAGGATTTCCGGCGGAACTTTGGGCCAATCGCGCGCGGCGTTTGGGTCTAGAGGATTATCTCACCAGAGCGTTTGCGGAGATCTCTCGACGAAGTGCTGGGAATCGCCAGGGTACCGGTCATAGCGGTATGGTTTCCATCCAACGCTGTGGCCAGGAAGTGCTCGAGAGGACTTCGGTACGCGTCACTGAAGATATGGTTGAGGCAAGATTTGTAGTTGGTTTGCCGGCGGCGGGGCGGCGCATCTTGGGGCGGGCGGCCATTAGCATCCTTTGTGACCTAGTTCCGAGATTGGTGGAAGCTAGCCTGCTCTACCGTAATCTACCCGCCGAACAAGTACGTAAGCACGTAGAAAACGTAGAAGATGCCGAGTTCGTGCGGAGCCAATTGCCAAAGTTGGGTTTGGTGGCTTTCATTGGCGACGGATCGATATTGCCCCGGGAAAGTGGTGCTAGCGACCGACCTCTGCGCCAGGGGAGAGTTATTTCGTTTCGTGCTCCAGAGGAATACAAGGTCAGCCTGAAGCTTCCTAACCGGGGCGAGGTGACTGGGATGGGCATACCTGCCGGAGTTACCTTAATTGTGGGAGGAGGCTACCACGGCAAGTCTACCCTATTAAGGGCTATTGAACGTGGGGTATATAATCACATTCCTGGTGATGGGCGTGAGTTGGCGATTACCGTGGGCGATGCTGTGAAAATCCGAGCTGAAGACGGACGCAGCGTAAGCGGTGTGGACATTAGCTCCTTTATCAATAACTTACCCTTTGGTCAAGGCACTGAAAATTTTTCTACTCCCAACGCCAGCGGGAGCACATCCCAAGCTGCCAACATTATCGAAGCCTTAGAAGCTGGGGCTAAATTGCTACTTCTGGACGAGGATACTAGCGCCACTAATTTTATGTTGCGGGATAGCAGGATGCAGCGGCTGGTACCAAAGAACAACGAACCGATCACGCCTTTTATTGACCGGGTACGAGAGCTATACCACAACTTTGGGGTCTCTAGCATCCTAGTTATCGGTGGGGCTGGAGACTACTTAGATGTTGCTGACCGGGTATTAATGATGCAAAACTTCTTGCCTTACGATGTTACTGATCGGGCACGGGAAGTGGCAAAACTTGAGCCTACTGGCCGCCAGCTTGAACCCAACCAGCCTATGTCCGTTAGGTCGCGCATTCCGCTGCCAGCTAGTTTTGGTTTGGACTCCCGGCACAAAGTCAAAGCCAAGGGAACAGATGTGGTGCTTTGGGGGCACGAGGAGCTGGATTTAAGCAACCTAGAACAACTGGTGGACCCAGCTCAGGCCAACGCCATTGCGGCCATGATACGCTATGCTGTGGACCGTCACTACATTGATGGCAGTAGAACCTTGAGCCAGGTTTTGGATGCCCTCCTAAAAGACTGTCGGGATCATGGTTTAGAAATTATTTCCCCTTTTCGGGGTCAGCATCCCGGCGAATACGCTATGCCTCGCCGCTTTGAAATAGCAGCAGCCGTCAACCGTTTTCGCCGCTTGCAGGTCCGGCAAGCTTAATTCTTGCAAACCGACGCCCTTGACATGACGTACCACTTACTCTAGGATATGCATTCAGTTAATGCTTCGTATTCGAAGCTTCTTTTTGATCACTGTGCGGAAGGAGGGGTAACGATTGACTAAAGAAATTGGCTCAAGGGTAGGGCCAGGTTATAAGTGGATAGCTCTATCTTGTACTACTGTGGGTGCACTGCTATCGGTCTTAAACGGTAGCACCCTGATGATCGCTTTGCCAGAAATTGCTCACCAATTGCGCGCAAGCATGGAAGTTGTAATCTGGGTCATTATGGGGTACATGCTGGCCATAACTATTCTGGTCCCATCCATCGGCCGGGTGGCAGACATATTTGGCAGAAAACGCTTGTATGTATGGGGCTTTGGCATATTTACCTTAATGTCATTCTTGGGTGGGTGGGCTCGTACTGGAACCGAGCTGCTGGTGGCGCGCACGTTATCGGCGGTGGGTGGGGCTCTAATGCTCGCTAATAGTACCGCCATCGTTACCGATGCTTTTCCTAGGGGTGAGCTGGGTAAGGCTTTGGGCGTAAATGCTATGGTCATTTCGGCCGCATCGGTGGTAGGGCCGATTCTGGGAGGGTTCCTTACCTCCATGGGTTGGCGTTGGGTTTTCTGGTTTAACGTTCCCTTAGGTGTATTGGGGACGGTTTGGGCAGGCACTCGGCTGCGAGAGTTGGTATGTTTACCGGAGGGCCAACGCTTTGACTGGCCAGGGACGATAAGCTTCACCTTAGGTTTACTGGCTATTCTGGTAGGCTTGACTTTTGGCAGCATGATTGGCTGGCTGAGCTTTCCCATTGTGTCAGCCATGTTGGTCGGGCTTGGCTTGCTGGCCTTGTTTATTTGGATTGAAAACTGTGTGGATCAGCCTATGCTGGATCTAACGCTCTTCAGAAACCGCTTTCTTGCGGCAGCGTATGCCAGCAACTTCTTAAATGGTTTAGCCAGAGGGGCAGTTACTTTTTTGCTGATTTTCTTCTTTCAGGGGGTAAAGGGCTTGTCGCCCCTCCAGGCTGGAATAGCCATGACTCCATTTGCGTTGGTAATGATGGTAGTAGGTCCGCTCAGTGGAATGCTATCGGATCGCTTAGGCTCAAGAGGGCTAAGCTCAGCTGGCTTAGCTATTTCGGCCATAGGCCTCCTAGGTCTGACTCGACTTCAGCCTACGACCTCCATGGCAGAAATCGTAATCTGGATGCTAATAATGGGGGCAGGATCGGGACTATTCTTTTCTCCCAACACCAACGCTATTATGGGGGCTGTCCCGGCTGAAAGGCGAGGCATAGCCGCGGGAACGCGCACCATGATGAACAATGCCGGTATGCTGGTCAGCATAGCCATGACCATGGCCCTAACGGCTTCCTCCGTTAATGCCCAAGTTATGCAAGGACTCTTTGCCCATACGGGGATAACTGTAGATCAGGCGGCTGTTGGTGGCTTTGTTCATAGTCTACACCTAGCTTTCATGATATCGTTTGTGATAAGCTTGGTAGCGGCTGGCATTTCCCTGTTGCGGGGTGACATGCCCGACACTGCCGATTCAAATGCATCCAAACCAAGCTTAGAGGTTGCCCACCGCTGATGGCAAGTCAATTACTGCCATGAAAGTTGGAACTGGTGGAAAGTGGACATGGCCTTAATACGGTTTGGAACATACTTCCATGAATGTAAAGCTATCATCTTTGACAAAGATGGAACCTTGCTCGATACTTTTGCCATCTGGCCACGTTTAATTAAGCGACGCTTGGAATTTCTGAGTCGCGAAATATCGCTAGGACCTGAACAATCTTTGCGGGTGGCGCAGGCTATGGGGTGGGCTACGGCTGGAGAAAAGTGCTGGGTAATGAGGCGTAGTCCCATCGTGCTGGGTACTCGGGAGCAAACGGCTGCAGCGGTAAGCACGGTCTTATATTTAGACCTGGGGTTACCTTGGGACGAAGCCATGAATAAGGTGCTAAAGGCCTTTTCTGCATGCGATCAGGAGTTGGGGGTGGAGTGGCAGGCAATACCCATTCCCGGAGTACCGGAAATGCTGCGGCGACTGGCCGAGGAAGGGTGCCAAGTAGCCCTAGCTACCAACGACAGCCTTGAGCGCGCTCGGCAACTCATGGTAGCAGCTAAACTGGATCCCTATATAACCGCGTACGCTTGCCGCGATGAAGTATCAGATGGCAAACCTGCGCCTGACATGGTTGAGCTGGCTTGCCGTCGTTTAGGCATTAGCCCGCATGAGTGTGCTGTAGTGGGTGATTCAATACTGGATATGCGGATGGGGAAGGCAGCAGGGGTAGGATTGACGGTAGGCGTCCTAACTGGTGCCTTCACCCAAGAAGAATTCTCTGGGTGGACCGATGTAGTCATTGCTAGCGCCGCTATGATCTCGCCGGTTGGTTCCTGAGCTTTTTGTACGGAAGGGGAGCTGGACTACTTGCAGATGGATCTAGAATGTATTCCTTGTATAATTCGCCAAGCCTTGGGCGGAACCAGGTTGGTTACCGAGGATGTTGCAATTCAGGAACAAGTGCTTCGCCAAGTGCTCCTTCTTTTAAGCAAGATTGATTGGTGCCAGCCTCCTCCTGCTGCAATCCAGGCCGTGCAGGGAGAGCTAGTTTCAGTTGTCAATCAGGTAGACCCGTATGCCCAGGTAAAACGGGACTTCACCAAGCTTGCCCTATCCATTTATCCCGAGCTCCAAAGCCGGGTCGAGCAGGCCGATGATCGATTTGGAGCTGCGGTTCGAATAGCTATTATTGGAAACGTAATTGATTTTGGCGTTAACGCGGACTTGAAGGTTGACACCTTTCTTGAGGCCGTCCAAGAGTGTTTCCAGGCTGACCTGGATCAAGTGGCACTGAATCGTTTTCGGGAGGCAGCAGCCAGAGCCCAAACAATTTTATATCTGGCTGATAATGCGGGAGAAATTGTCTTTGACCGCTTGCTACTGGGTGAGCTCAAGCGGCTAGGCCGGCCCGCCATCACGGTGGTGGTCAAAGGGCGCCCAACTTTAAATGATGCTACCATGGAGGATGCCAAGGCAGCAGAGATAACTGAACAGTATCCAGTTATTGATAACGGATCTGACGCTCCGGGAACTATCCTAGCCGACTGCTCACCAGAATTCCGCCGCCGATTTGAAATGGTTGATTTGGTTATTGCCAAGGGGCAAGCCAATTATGAGACTCTCAGCGATGCCAAGCAGCATATCTTCTTTTTGCTCAAGGCTAAGTGTCCGATAATTGCTCGAGATATTGGCTGCAAGGTGGGGGATTTAGTCATTAAAGAACATAGGGAAGACCAGTCGAGAGGTTAAGGGGCCAGGGTAGGCCTTGCAGGAAAAGCTGGAAAGGTTGGCCGCCGAGTTATTCCTCGGCGTTGTCTATCGTAGTTAAATATGTTATCATCTATGCTAAATTCATGGGTGAACCCGATGCTGGGGAGGAGTAAGCACGGACTCGGTATCAGCAGAGAGTTGGTGGCTGGTGCAAACCAACCCGAGCCTGCAGAAAGGCACCCCAAAGGGGAAAACGAAGTCCCTGGAGAGGGAATAAGTTTATCCGGTGATGTCCGTTATGCATCGAGAGGGGATCCAGGTTGAGGTAGCTTGTGCCTGGGTCAACGAGGGTGGTACCGCGGGAGAAAACCTCTCGTCCCTACGTATGGGGCGAGGGGTTTTTGAACTAAAGGAGGTAGATCTAAAATGGGGACAGCAAGGTCAGAAAGCCAGATTCTCCTATTGCCGGGCCCTACACCGATTCCCCCTAGGGTGTTGCGCGCCATAGGTGCTCCCATGATCAACCATCGGGGCCCAGCTTTCAAGGCTATGCTGGAGGAAATTACGGGGGAGCTAAAGGAGATCTTTCAGACTCAAAATGATGTACTGATCCTTACCTGCTCGGGGACGGGCGGCATGGAGGCGGCCGTGGCTAACACCCTTTCCCCAGGGGATAAGGCGCTGGTAATCAGTATTGGTGCCTTTGGCGAGCGTTTCGCCAAGATTTGCAAAGCCTATGGGGTACAAGCGGAAGTACTAGACTACCCATGGGGCACGGCTGCTAATCCAGATGATATTGCTCGGCGGCTGGCAGAGGATCAGGGTCATGAGATCAGAGCTATTTTGGTCCAGCACAATGAGACCTCGACTGGCGTGCTCAATGACCTGGAAGCCATCAGCAAAGCCCGCGGGGATCATCCGGCCTTGTTGATTGTGGACTCGGTAAGCGGTATGGTAGCCGCTGACATCAAAACCGATGCGTGGGGCTTAGATGTTGTCATAACCGGAGCTCAAAAGGCCTTTATGATCCCGCCAGGCTTGGCCATGGTTAGCGTTAGTTCCCGGGCTTGGGAACGGATAGAGGCGTGTCGCAACAGCCGCTTCTACTTTGATTTTAAGGCTTATAAGGAATTCTACAGCATTGGGCAAACCCCCTTTACGCCAGCCGTAGCTACTATATACGGGCTTTATGAGGCGTTAAAGATGCTAAAAGAGGAGGGGCTAAGCAAGGCGCAGGAGCGCCATGCACTCTATCGGGCTATGGTTCGAGCTGGGGTAAGGGCATTGGGACTCGAGCTAGTTGCTTCCGATGCAGTAGCTTCTCCTGCCGTGACTACAGTTAGGGCTCCGTCAGGAATTAGTCCTGGTACTATTACTAGGTTGATGCGAGAGAAGTACAACGTAGTTATCGCCGGCGGACAAGGTAAACTTAAAGATACTACTTTTCGCATCGGGCACTTAGGATACGTGCAGGTTACTGATTTGCTAGCTGCCATAGCGGCGCTGGAACTAGTCCTTGAGGAGTGCGGGTTAACCATTGAGAGAGGAGCAGGGGTGAGGGCAGCCCAGGAAGTAATAGCCCAAAGCAATTAGCAATTTGTGAAAAAGTGCTTAACCAGATCATTTATCCGGTAGAAACTGCTGAAGGAGCGAGATGGCTGATATGAATAGCTTCAAGGTGCTAGTTAGCGATCCTATTTCTGATAAGGGAATTGAAATGTTGAGAAATGCGGGAGTACAGGTAGAAGTCCGGACTAAACAGCCCGAGGACGTGTTGGTCAGCATCATCGGCGATTATGACGGGCTGATCGTGCGCAGTGAGACTAAGGTAACTAGGCGGATATTTGAGGCGGCCAACAAGTTGAAGATTGTTGGTCGAGCGGGTGTAGGCATCGATAACATAGATGTTTCTGCCGCTACTGAAAAGGGGGTAGTGGTAGTAAATGCACCTGAAGGCAACACCATTGCCGCTACGGAGCACACTATAGGTCTGATGTTAGCGCTTGCTCGCAACATTCCCCAAGCTGATCGTTTGCTGCGCATGGGCAAATGGGAAAGAAAGCGATTCATGGGGGTAGAGCTCCGAAACAAGGTATTGGGAATAATCGGCTTGGGTAAGATCGGAAGTGAGGTAGCCAAGCGGGCCCGAGCCTTGGAGATGAAAGTCATCGGCTA
Organism: Clostridia bacterium; assembly: GCA_014360065.1. Taxonomy (NCBI): domain Bacteria; kingdom Bacillati; phylum Bacillota; class Clostridia; species Clostridia bacterium. The sequence continues at coordinate 34,456 of JACIYF010000008.1, forward strand.
TGATCCGTATGTTTCTCAAGAATGGACAGAGCGTATCGGAGTAAAATTGGTTTCTTTTGAAGAAGTCTTAGCCGAGGCTGATTTCTTGTCAGTTCATCTGCCTTTAAGCCCTAGCACTTTTCATATGATTGGAGAAGAACAATTAGCTAAGACTAAACCGGGGGTTCGAATTCTGAATGTGGCCAGGGGTGGAATTATCGACGAAGAGGCCCTAGTTAAGGCCCTCAAGTCGGGGCATGTAGCCGGAGCCGCCATTGACGTATTTGAACATGAGCCGGCCACCGATAGCCCCCTGTTTGAGATGGATTCGGTAGTGGTGACTCCCCATTTAGGTGCTTCGACCGAGGAAGCCCAGGTGGGTGTGGCCATAGAAGTGGCTGAAGACTTCTTGCGAGTATTCAGGGGCGAACCAGCTAAAAACCCGGTCAACATTCCCACGGTGAAACCGGAATTAATGGCAGCTATTAGCCCGTACTTAGACTTGGCAGAGAGATTAGGGCGGTTCATGGCCCAAATTGTGGAAGACAATATCCAGGCTATTGAGGTTCGATATAATGGTGAATTGGCTTCCTTGGAAACCACCCCTATTACCAATACTCTGCTTAAGGGCTTTTTGCGTCCTATGCTCCAGGATGCGGTAAATTATGTTAACGCTCCTGTAGTGGCGAAAAGCCGGGGCCTTTTGGTTACTGAGAAGAAATCAGTCCAAATGGAGGACTTTGCCAACCTAATCACTTTGGTGGTTAAGGGCAAGGAAGGTGAGGAGCGCTCACTTGCTGGAACCTTGCTTAGCAATAAAGAGCCTCGAATAGTCAGGATTGATGGCTATAGCGTAGATGCAGTTCCGCAGGGTCATATGCTGGTGGTGCCTCATATTGATAAACCCAAGATTATTGGCCCTGTGGCCAATCTCATTGGTGCCCACGATATTAACATTGCCGGCATGCAGGTGGGACGGAAGACTATTGGTGGGCGCGCGGTTATGCTTTTATCGTTGGACTCACCGGTACCGGCTGCCACTTTGGAGGAGATAAAGAAAATACCAGGGGTGTTCGGTGTACGGTATGTTTACTTGTAGAAAAGGTTTCTTAGGGCGCGAGGGAGGCTGGGGACATGTTGGACATTAAAATGATAAGATCAAACCCAGAAATAGTCCGTCAAGCTCTAAAGCGCAGGGGCGAAACTGTAGCCCTAGACGGGTTCTTGGAGCAGGATGCGAAAAGAAGGGAACTGCTGGTCGAAGCGGAAAGGTTAAAGAGCCAACGCAACCTTGTTTCGCAAAAGATTGCCCGGCTTAAAAAGCAATACGACCAAGATCCAACCCAGCGTCCTGAGATTGAAGCTGAGATCGATAATATGCGCCAACAGATGCGCGAGGTGGGCGAGCGTATAAAGCAACTGGACAACCAAATTGGTGAGATTGAGGAGAGCCTACGCCAGCAGTTGCTAAGGATCCCTAATATTCCGCACCAGACGGTACCAGATGGTGCATCGGATCGGGATAATCAAGTGATCCGCTACTGGGGCGAGCCGAGGAGGTTTACCTTCCCCCCTCGGCCGCACTGGGAAATCGGCGAGGCGCTTGATATTTTAGATTTCGAGCGGGCGGGAAAGGTGACCGGTTCGCGCTTTAGCTTTAGCAAAGGGGATGGGGCTCGCCTAGAAAGAGCCTTAATCAATTTCATGCTCGACCTCCACACCCAGAAGCACGGATATACCGAGATTTTTCCGCCTTTCATGGTGCATCGCCACAGCATGATCGGTACCGGGCAACTGCCAAAATTTGAGGAAGAGGCGTTTAAAGTAGAAAAAACCGAGTACTTTCTCATTCCTACTGCTGAAGTTCCTGTTACTAATCTCTATAGGGAAGAGATTTTAAGCGAGGAAGACTTGCCTATTTATCACGTGGCTTATAGCGCTTGTTTTCGGGCTGAGGCGGGAGCGGCAGGACGTGATACTCGGGGACTTGTCCGCCAACACCAGTTCAATAAGGTGGAACTAGTCAAGTTCACCAAGCCGGAAGATTCTTATGCGGAGCTGGAGAAACTTACTCAAGATGCGGAAGAAGTGCTGCAGCTTCTGGGGCTCCCTTATCGGGTGGTAGCGCTGTGCGCCGGGGATTTGGGCTTTTCTGCGGCCAAAACTTATGACTTGGAAGTATGGCTGCCTTCTAGCAACGATTATCGCGAGATCTCCTCTTGTAGCAATTTTGAAGACTACCAGGCCCGTCGGGCCAACATTCGCTACCGAGACCAGGAGCGTGGCAAAGTAAGATTTGTGCATACGCTCAATGGCTCCGGTGTAGCAGTTGGACGGACGGTAGCGGCCATTCTGGAGAATTATCAGATGGAAGACGGTTCAGTAGTTGTTCCCGAAGTCCTGAGGGTCTACATGGGTGGCTTGGAACGCATTGAAAACACCACGGCCTAAAGGCCTATTGGCTGACTGTATAGGTAAGCTTTCTGCCGTCAGAAAGGAAAACTATGGTTCCGTCCTCATCTGTGCGCAGTACCCGGGTTCCCATGGCTCGGATGCGACTTAAAGTTTTTCGATGAGGGTGCCCATAATCATTATGTGCTCCTACAGAAATGACCGCATACTCCGGCTGCACTGCCTCCAAAAAGGCTTTGGTGGAGGCCGAGCTGCTGCCGTGGTGACCGACTTTTAAGACGTTGGCCCGTAGATCTCGGCTAGTAAATCCGTAGCGAGCGGCCTTGGCGGCGGCGAGGATTTCACTTTCGGCGGTAGCTTCGGCATCCCCCATTAGCAGGAACACTGTCTCCCCGTACTGGACGCGGACAACAGCAGACCAGTTATTGAGGTCTTCATACTTCGAACCTACTGGTCCCAGCAGCTGGACCCTTAGCAGAAGGTCACGGGGGCCACTGACAGGGCTCTGGGCGGGTAGCTTTAAAGGCACGCGTTCGTTTAAAAGTACTAACCCAGCCCCGGCCGGAGCGACCTTCAGCTTCTTTGCCTCTAATGCCCGGAGCACATCCAAGTAAGTGTCAGTGGTATGAGGTACTTTGGGCATTACTACAGTACCTATTGGGAATGCTCGGATGACGTCATCTATTCCCCCGACGTGGTCCTCATGCGGGTGCGTACCTACCAAGTAGTCAATTTGTTTTACCCCGGCTCTTTTTAACTCACTTATTACCCTTGGACCGTCCTCATTGCTACCGGCATCAACCAGCATCACCTTCTGGTTAGGCAACTGAACCAGAATACTGTCGGCTTGGCCAACGTCCAGAAACGTAACCCGAAGTTGGCCTTGATTGTTAGGCAAATCAGCCAAGTCCGTTGCGGGCTTAAAGCTGCCCTGGGGTGACGGACTGTTACTTAGAGCTTGACACCCGCTTAGACCAAAAGCTAGGGCTACCAGGAGGGCGAGAATCATCCAGGCCGTCGTTCGAGGTTTACATAAGTTCGCAAACAAATTGACCATCCTTGTAACGGTTACTTTTGGAAAAGTGAAGCTAGCAAGTGTTCTGCCTTTAATCTCTTGGCGGCAGTGGTCTTTTGGTCTATTAGTAACGTTATTTCCAGGACATGGCCTTCTTTTGCCCCAGCTGGGAGTAGCTGGCGAGGAAGATTGAAACAGTTAGACCGGTATTCTACTACTACCCAATCACCTTCGAATCTATCGACGGTTATCTTGGCTGTTTTCTGGGAAGGCGTTTCCATAAGACGTTTCCTTTCCTACTAGTCTTCCGTTATGACCAAGGGCGAAGAAGAGTGAGCGTACCAAGTACCATTATATACGTTGGGCTAGCCTGTGATCCACAGACTGGGGCCAAAAGAGTTATTATAAAAATGGCTTAATTATGTCTTGACGCAAAGACGCAAATTTACGTATAATTAAAACGTATTAATCTGAATGAATCCTCATTCACCAGGACCGAGTTTCTGATTGTAAGTGCTATCTACCTTTGCTTACAGCTGTGATGATAAGAACAAAATTGTTACCGGTGGGGGAGGGATGAATAGACCAATAGTCCAGAAACTGTACGGAGGAAAGACTTTTCTGTACATCTAAACTTCCATGTAAAAGGAGGTCAAGTGATGGGGCGTAAGATCAAGAAGGTTGCGGTACTGGGCGCTGGAGTAATGGGCGCTAGCATAGCCGCGCATCTTGCCAACGTAGGCATTCCATGCTACCTCTTGGATATTGTACCACCAGAACTTAGCGAAGAAGACAAGAAAAAGGGACTCAGCAAGGAAAGTCCTGCCTTCCGAAACCGCCTTGCAATTGCTGGGAAGGAGAATGTCGTTAAGGCCAAGCCAGCAGCATTGTATGTACCTGAATATGCTGATCGAATCACACCTGGCAACTTGGAGGACAATATGGAATGGCTAGGGGAAGTAGACTGGATCATCGAGGTGGTAGTAGAACGGCTGGACATTAAGAAGCAGGTGTTCGAGAGGGTAGAAAAGTACCGGAAGCCCGGGACCATTGTCTCCTCCAATACGTCAGGAATTTCTATCAATGCTATGGCCGAGGGCCGGTCGCTGGAATTCCGGCAACACTTCCTGGGGACTCATTTTTTCAACCCGCCTCGCTACATGAAGCTCTTGGAACTTATCCCTTGCCAGGATACTTTGCCGGAAGTAATGGAATTCATGAGTGAGTTCTGCCAAAAGGTGCTGGGTAAGGGAACTGTGATTGCCAAAGATACACCTAACTTCATTGCTAACCGCATTGGTACCTTTGCCATGCTCGAGACTATCCGGGAAATGATCCGGCAAGGATTGACTATCGAAGAGGTAGATGCCTTGACGGGCCCAGTGATGGGTCATCCCAACAGCGCTTCTTTTCGGACTTTGGACATGGTTGGGTTAGATACTTTTGTTCATGTAGCTGGCAACGTTCATGATGGTGTCAGCGACCCAGCTGAGAAGGCAGCTTTTGAGGTCCCAGAGCTTTTGAGAAAAATGCTGGATGCTGGTCTGCTTGGGGATAAAGTAGGCAAAGGGTTTTACCAGCGTAAAAAGACTGAGGCGGGACGCGAGACCTTGGCTCTAAATTATAACACGTTGGAATATCGTCCCAGAGAAAAGGCCAAGCTGGATATCGTTTCGGCTGCCAAAGCTCGAAGCGATATGAAGGACAAGCTCAATACTCTAATCTGGGGTGAGGATAAATACAGCCAGTTTGCTTGGTTTGTCACCAAAAAAGCAGCCCTATATGCAGCCTCCAAGGTGGGGGAGATTGCTGATGATATTGTCAGTATTGATCGAGCCATGCGCTGGGGTTTTGCTTGGGAACTGGGACCCTTTGAACAGTGGGATCTGATAGGGGTTAGAAAAACGCTCGACCGGATGCGGAGTGAAGGCGAGACCATTCCGCCGCTGGTTGAGACCCTTCTCGACTCGGGATATGACAGCTTCTATAGAAAGGAAAACGGAAAACTATACTACTTCGATCATCGGACTAGGTCCTATCAACCGGTTCTTTTCTTGCCCGAAGTCGTTATTTTGCCTCACCTCAAGGAACAGAACAAGGAAATTATAAAGAATTCGGATGCTAGCCTGATTGATCTTGGCGATGGGGTTGCTTGCTTGGAGATGCATTCCCCCAACCAAGCCATAACCGCCGACTTCATTGAGATGATATGGAAAAGCCTGGAGGAAGTGGACAAAAACTTTGTAGGGATGGTCATCGGCAACCAGGCCAAGAACTTTTGCGTCGGAGCCAACCTCTTCTTGGTACTGGTGGCGGCTCAAAACGGCGCCTGGGATGAGCTAGAAAAGACGGTTAAGAGTTTCCAGGACGCATGCATGGCAATCAAGTACTTCTCGAAGCCGGTGGTAGCCGCTCCTTTCCGCATGACTTTGGGCGGTGGTTGTGAGATCTGCCTGCATTGCCACCGAGTCCAGGCCGATGCCGAAACCTACGTTGGGCAGGTAGAGGTAGCCGTAGGGTTATTGCCAGGTGGGGGCGGCAATAAGGAAGTATTAATTCGGATGATGGAAGGAATTCCGGAAGGAGTTCAAAACGTCGACATTATTCCTTACGTAGCTAAAGCTATGGAACTTATCGCTATGGGCAAGGTGGCCACCAGTGCCAGGGAAGCTCAGAAACTAGGCTTATTCCGCAAAAGCGATGGAGTATCGGTAAACGGAGATCATTTAATCCACGATGCCAAACAGGCAGTGCTAGCTATGGCGCAAATGGGATTTGTGCCTCCAGAGCCTAAGAAAATCATGGTTGCTGGCGAGACTGGCTATGCTGCCTGCAAGGTATTTGTAAGGACCCTCAACTGGGGTGGTTATGCCACTGAGCATGACGTGAAGATTGCCGAGAAGATTGGCTATGTGCTCTGTGGCGGGCTTATCCCGTATAAGAGCATGGTTACCGAGCAGTACCTGCTGGATCTGGAGCGGGAGGCGTTCCTGAGCTTGGTCGGGGAGCCTAAATCCCAAGAGCGGATGCAATACATGCTGATGAACAACAGACCGCTCCGAAATTGAGCATGAGTTGAGTCAGAGATCGGCTACCTGGTTTGAGACGATAGGAGGGATAACATGCGAGAAGCGGTTATTGTTGCTGGGGCTAGGACCGCGGTCGGGAGGGCACCCCGAGGAACGTTGCGGCATACCCGGCCGGAGTATATGGGGGCAGCTGTAATCCAAGACCTCCTGAGGCGGGTACCGGCTGTAAAGGCCGAGGAAATCGATGACGTTATTATTGGCTGCGCTTTTCCTGAAGCGGAAATGGGCATGAATCTGGCGCGAATCCTGGTACTAAGAGCCGGGCTGCCCACCTCCGTGCCAGGCCAGACTGTAAATCGTTTCTGTTCCTCAGGTTTACAAGCTATTGCCATTGCGGCCGAAAAGATTATGTGTGGCTTTGCCGAGATCTGCATTGCTGGTGGCGTGGAAAGCATGAGCCTAGTGCCAATGGGTGGCAATAAGCAGGTACCTGATCCCTGGCTGGCAGAGAACTTGCCTGAAGCTTATATGGGTATGGGTCTAACGGCTGAACGAGTAGCGGAGCGCTACAATATTAGCCGCGAAGACCAGGATGCTTTTGCCTTGGCCTCACATCAAAAGGCAGCCAAGGCCCAGGACGAAGGCAAGTTTAAGGATGAGATTGTCCCCTTGACTGTCAAGCAATTTGACTTTATCGGCGACAAGGTGGAAACCAAGGAAATCGTCTTTGACACTGACGAAGGTGTTCGCCGGGATACTAGCATGGAGGCTCTAGCCCGGCTCAAACCCGTGTTCAAGCAAGGCGGAACTGTTACCGCTGGCAATTCCTCCCAGACCAATGATGCTGCGGCTGCGGTGATGGTGATGTCGGCCGAGAAAGCCCAGCAATTAGGCCTCAAACCCATGGCGGTTTTCCGCTCCTTTGCGGTGGGTGGAGTGGACCCCGATGTTATGGGCATCGGACCCACGGTAGCCATTCCCAAAGCTGCTAAGCTGGCAGGAATAACCGTAGACCAGATCGACATTATTGAGCTCAACGAGGCGTTCGCAGCCCAGTCCCTGGCAGTAATTCGTATCTTAGGACTTGACATGGATAAAATCAACCCCAATGGCGGGGCCATTGCTTTAGGTCATCCCCTGGGTTGTACTGGTGCTAAACTGACTGTGAGTCTCCTCAACGAGATGGCCCGGAGAAACGCTCGTTATGGAATGGTGACTATGTGCATTGGTGGCGGGATGGGTGCAGCTGGGATATTCGAACGGATCTAGGAGTTAAGAAGAGGAGGGAATTCCGGTGCCGGCGAGGCCGAGCGGGGGATCAACTAAAAATTAGAGCCCGCTTGCCGGAACGCCGGATTTGCAGGGGTAGCCGCTGCGGAGGTTAGCCCGCCACCCGCAGCGGCCGGCTCCTAATGTTGAGAGGAGGACCAAAATGGCTGACGAAGACATCATCAAGGGCGGAAGTTTTCTACTGGAAATGCCCGATCCCCAAAAGGTCTTTACCCCGGAAGATTTCACTGACGAACATAAAATGATGGCCAAGACCACCATGGACTTTACCCTCGAGAAGGTATGGCCCTACCGCGACCAAATTAACGAAAAGGATTACGATTTGTTAAAGCGGCTTATTCGCGAAGCAGGTGAGTTAGGGCTCTTGGGTGCCGATGTACCAGAAGAATACGGTGGTTCAGGGCTTGACAAGATTAGCAGCATGGTGATTACGGAGTACTTGGTATACGGGGGAGGTTCTTATAGTGTTACCTTTGGGGCTCATACGGGAATTGGTAGTTTACCAATAGTCTACTTTGGGAATAAGGAACAGAAACAGCGCTTTTTGCCTGACTTGGCCGAGGGGAAGAAAATTGCAGCCTATGCTTTGACCGAACCGGGCGCTGGATCGGATGCTATGAATATCAAAACCAAGGCTACTTTAAGTGCTGATGGCAAGTATTACATCCTTAATGGAACCAAACAATTCATTACCAATGCAGCCATTGCTGATGTATTTATTGTGTTTGCCAAGGTCGACGGTGAAAAATTCACTGCCTTTATTGTAGAAAAGGGGACCGAGGGCTTTAGTATTGGTGCCGAGGAGCACAAGATGGGCATCAAAGGTTCTTCTACCTGTTCCTTGATTTTTGAGGATGCTAAAGTGCCAGTAGAAAACGTCCTGTTTGAAGTTGGCCGCGGCTACCGAGTTGCCTTCAACATTCTTGACATCGGGCGTCAAAAGCTAGCTGTTGGTTGTGTTGGTTCTTGTAAGCTGGTAATCGAGCTAGCAGTAAAGTATGCTTTAGAGCGGGTACAATTTGGTGTTCCTATCGCCCAGTTCGGGTTAATTCGGGAGAAAATTGCCGATATGGCCATAAAAACTTATGCAGCTGAGAGCGCAGTCTACCGTGCTAGCGGTTTGATCGATGCTAAATTGCATACTGTTGATGTGACTGCAGAGGATGCGGGCCAACAGTCGTTGAAGGCTATTGAAGACTACGCTATTGAATGCTCCATCAATAAAGTGTTAGGCTCTGAGACCTTAGATTATGTGGCTGATGAAGGAGTTCAGATTTTTGGCGGATACGGTTACACCTACGAATACCCGGTCGAAGAAGCTTACCGTGATGCCCGCATCAACCGCATCTTCGAAGGTACAAATGAGGTTAACCGCTTGCTTATTCCTGGCACCATGGTACGTAAAGCTATGAAAGGCGAGCTTGACCTCATGGGAGCTATTGGTCGCTTGGGCGAGGACATTAGGGCGGCCCTGGCAGCGGAACCGGATGGCAGCGTTTTAGGGGAAGAAAAAGTTGCGACTGATCGAGTTAAAAAGGTGCTGTTGATGGTTGCAGGAAATGCCGTGCAGAAGTTTGGAACTGCCCTGGAAAAAGAACAGGAGATCCTACGACTCCTAGGAGACATAGGTATCGAGCTATTTGCCATGGAAAGCGCCTTATTAAGGACATTAAAAGCTATCCAGCGCGATGGGGAAGAGGCTGCCAGCTTGAAGATTGCCTATACCAAGGCATATGTTCATGATGCTTTGCCAAGAATCGCTACCCTCGCCAAAAACGGTATGGCGGCAATAGAGGCTGATGCTGAAACATTAGCTAAACGAATAGCTACTATCGAGAGGTTGACTGCGCACTCGCCCATTAATGTCATTGGTATTAAACGGCAAATTGCCGAGAAGGTTATTGAGGCTGGTAAATACGTGGTTTAAAAATGCTAAACTCTCACCCCACCAACATAGGCCTCCCCTTGGGAGGCCCTTTTTTTGGCCGTCAGCGGCAGGTTTCGGGTTGGATAAGCAGTTGGTATCTGGTATACTACCGCCATGTAGCCATTCTCACTTCCAGCTATTCTTAAATCTCTGAGGGAGAGGATTTGGAGGTTTGTGGGCGGGGACGTTTCGTAGCAACCCTTGGTTTGAGGGTTTAGCTCTAGCAGTGCCAGTAGCTTTAGGATATATGCCGTTGGGTTTTGCCTACGGAGTGTTGGCGCGAAATGCTGGACTCAACCTTACAGAAACAGTGGCTATGTCTATATTTGTATACGCAGGATCTGCTCAATACATTGCCGTAGGCATGATTGCCGCCGGCATTCCGCCTTCAAGTATTATCTCAACGGTGTTCCTAGTTAATTTGCGCCATGTGTTATTTAGTGCTTCTCTAGCGCCGTACTTACGGAGGTGCCCATCATGGTTTTTGGGTGTTATTGCTGGGCAAATAACCGATGAAACATACGCAGTAGCATTTAACTATTATGCTAATCACCAGGCCAGTCCAAAACTTCACTTGGCACTAAACATAGGGGCTCATCTTTCTTGGGTTCTATCCTCCTTGGTTGGCGGCTTGGTAGGAAGCTTTTGGAGCGATCCGTCCCGGTATGGATTTGATTTTGCGCTGGCATCCATGTTTATTGCGCTTCTACTAATGCAAATAAGGCCTCCCTCATCGGAAAAAACCAAAGTAGAAGCGAGCCCTAGTCGGAATAAAAGCCTTCAGCTACACTTACGGGTAGTGGTGGCAGTGGTAGCTTTCTTAGTTTCTCTAGGGATAGCTGTGGCGGTCGGCGGTAATTGGAATATTTTAGGTGGGACCGTAGTGGCCGCTACCTTGGGAGTAATTCTTCAGCGCTGGTTTACTAAAGGGGGGCATAAAGAGTGTCAAAAGGAGTAGTGATGGTGATTGTTGGGGCAGCGGTGGTTACTTATCTTTCCCGGATGTTGCCCCTAGTTCTGCTGAGCCGCTGGAAGGTACCGCCAATTGTAGAAAGGTGGTTAGGCTTTATACCGATTGCAGTACTGTCTTCTTTGTTGGCGCCTTTGCTCCTTATGCCCCAAGGACACTTAGACTTGACAGCTAACAACCATTACCTTTTGGCTGCACTACCGACTATGGTGGTGGCTTGGGTGAGTCAAAACTTATTGATAACCCTAGTCGCTGGAATAATAGTGATGGCAGTTATTCAGTTCATCTAGACAGAGAGCCTTTAACGAAAACTTAACCACAAAATAAGGGGTAGTTAGTCCAAAAAACGAACCCGGTTAGTATAATGAAGCTAAGATTTGGCTGGGCTTTCAGGAGGAATGCATATGCACCTTGAAGCCGATCTTCACACCCACACGGTAGCCAGTGGTCATGCTTACAGTACCATTAAGGAGATGGCAGAAGCGGCGGCGGAAAAGGGGTTAAAGATCCTTGCGGTCACCGATCATGGGCTCAACATGCCGGGGGGACCGCATTATTACTATTTTACTAACCTGCGGGCAGTACCAAGATGTATAGCTGGAGTGGAAATCCTCAAGGGTGTAGAAGCAAACATAATTGATAAAGATGGCCACTTGGATATGCCAGAACGGCTGCTAAGAGAGTTGGATTGGGTGGGAGCAGGTTTCCACGATGGTACTGGCTACGTTCGGGGCTCCATCGAAGAGAATACGTGGGCTATGATTGCTGCCTTACGAAACCCTTATGTCCACTTTATTGTCCATCCTGGCAATCCAGACTACCCGGTCGACTTGGAGAAAATAGTATTGGTGGCCAAAGCTTTGGGCAAGGCCCTGGAAATCAATAATAACTCTTTTTCCGTTAGTCGGCCTGGCAGCAAATCGCGATGTGAGCTAATGGCGCGATTGGTCAAGAAGCACGGCGGGCAGGTGGTATTAAATAGTGATGCCCACATATTTTCGGCTGTGGGCGTCTGTGGCCGGGCAGTGGAAGTTGCCATGGCTGCAGGTATAGAGCAAAGCCAGATTCTTAATAGCTCTGCCGGCAGGGTCCGCCAGTACTTGATGCGGCACCGGATACGTTTAGAAGGGATTTTAGAATCGGCGGAACAAATCAAGTAGAAAACCTTGTTAGGTTCGGCCTACCAGACCCGCCGTTCACATAAAATGGCAGGCCATGGGGCCTGCCAAAACATCAATTGCGGCCAACCCTCGATGCAACGATTAACAATGGGATGGGGTTCTGCTTCGAGGCCATAAGTGCTACAATGAGATAAATCTGCGAGGAATTACTAGTCAGTCCAAAGAGGTGTAGCCGCTTTGCTTTGGCCTCTGCTCTTTCTCTTTCTGGTCGTTCCCATGTTGTTGGCTTCCATTTTTTTAAACTTGGCCGTTTTTTCTTTCTCGCGGCTGGGATTGTCTGCCGGTGGGGCGCTGTTGCTTTTGACCTCCTCGGTTGTTGGCGGCCTGATCAATATCCCTATTTCTCGCCGCCGGGTTTCCTACCGCCAGCCCGAGGCCATTCCTTTCTTTTCTTTTTTCTTTTACTACCCGCCTCAAGTGCGCTATCAAGTGTTATGTATAAACGTAGGAGGGGCAATTATCCCAGTTCTTTTTTCTCTCTACTTGCTCCTTACCCGAGCCCCGCTAGGACGAACTATTGTAGCAGTCCTAGTCGTTACTTTAGTATCTAAAGCCTTGGCCCGGGTAGTGCCGGGGGTGGGGATCTCCCTGCCTACCTTTATTCCTCCTCTGGTCGCAGCTTTGTCCGCCGTGCTTATATCGCCCGGTAACGCTGCACCGGTAGCTTATGTTGCGGGAGCGCTAGGGACGCTTATTGGAGCGGATCTATTAAACTTGAGAGCCATCCGGAAGCTCGAGGCGCAAGTGGTAAGTATCGGTGGTGCTGGGGTTTTTGACGGCATATTCTTGGTGGCTCTGGTTGCCTCCCTTTTAAGCTAGCCTCCATTTCCAGTCATATTTCCTTGACCCACCTCGGATAAGCCCTTACCGGCTTCGGCAATACTATGCCCAGGAGCTACTTAGTCGAATGTTTGGTTCGATCACAGGTAACGGAGTATCAGCTTCTGAAAACTAAGACTGGAGATTGCAATGGCAAATGGGCTTGGCGCCAAATAGCTTTTGGGCGGCTTTGGAGAATGACCACATAATCTCTCCGCTCTTGGCGAAAGTTGATCGACAAATAAGAGAGCTTTTAGCAGGGGTAACAGGACCAACCGCTGAGGTAATCGACTATGTTGTCTCTAGAAGCGGTAAACGTCTGAGGCCAGTCCTGGTGGTTTTGTCCAGCAGCCTATACGGCGTTAACAGCGCCATAGCTGTTGATCTGGCAGCTGCCATCGAGCTGGTTCACCTGGCCTCTTTGGTACACGATGATGTTATTGACGGCGCTAGTACTAGGCGGAACCAGCCCAGTTTGAATAGTAGGTTCGACAATCATGTGGCTGTTCTTGCCGGCGACCACCTTTTTGCGACAGCTTTTGAGGTATTCTCCCGTTATCATGAATACAATGTTCTTGAACTAATAACTAGCGCTATACGTCAGATGTGTGATGCGGAAATTGCACAGTCGATCAAAACTTTCGATCTTGGGGCAAGTGAGCAGGATTATTGGCAATGCATCGAAAAAAAGACTGCTTCACTATTGGCTGCTAGTTGTAGTTTAGCTGCGAGAATTGGTGGTGTGTCGGCCGCAGAAGAACAAAAAATGGGGCAATTTGGCACGTACCTTGGTTACGCTTTTCAGATCACCGATGACATCATGGATATAGCGTCTCCCCAAATTCGTACTGGAAAGTCAGTCGGACAAGATTTGTGGCGAGGCATAATGACTCTCCCGATAATTAAATTGCTGAGCCATGACCAGTTGGGAAGCAAGGCCCGATGCTTGATTGAACAATGGCGGGATACAAAGGAAAAAGGCGAGAGTCACCAACTATTTCAGTCCATACTGTACGATTTAAGGTGTATGTTACAAGATTCAGGTATTCTGGATTGGTGTCGCCAGCAGGCCTACCTAAGTGTTCAAAGAGCCAAAGAATACCTGTGTGATCTAGCATATGATTCTCCGGCCAAGGAATTGATGCTAAGCCTAGCTGACGCTATTGTTGATCGCGATAGCTAAACATCAGCTACTCGCTCCTTTCTAATGGCTACCAATATACCGTCCCAGCAGCGCACGAATGCTGGAGCTGGCCAGTGATAATGCGCAAAAGGTTGGCTTGTTCGGCCATCATATACCAATCTGCTGCCTTGGGGGACCTGAGGGGTGGATAGTATATACCATTGGGATGAACCTGCACCATCCAAAGCTAGGTCAGATGGAATGGACAATTTGACCAATGGGACCGTGTGCTGGAAGTTGCAACTCGTCCGTTACTCAAGCTCCGCCTCCTGGCGTATCCCCACTTTTCAGCCTGCTTTGGCTTACGCTCGCTCCAGAAACCCTCACGGGCCAAACTAGCGCTCGGCCTCAAGCTCCGGCGGACTTCCCGGCAAATTCGACCTCCTGTCTCAGTTGCCGGCCTCGGGCATCCAT
>JACIYF010000009.1 GCA_014360065.1 Clostridia bacterium
AGGCGACTTTGGGCGAGCCTCGCGAGACGTCGGCGAGACCGAGCCCGGAGGCGGGGCCGAGGACAGGACGTCCGAGGCCGGCCTCTTGAGACAGGAGGTCGAATTGGCCGGGAACCCCTCGAAGGGCGAGGGGGAGCCATACGGATCGCTGGCGAGCCCATGTGGAGCCGGCGCCAGCGCTCCGGCATGGGAAATGTTTCGGAAGCATCCAATAAGGTATCAGGGGAGACGAGGCTATGATATTTTTAAGCATTTGTGGTCTTGCGGTCATTTTGATGCTAGGCTATTACCTCTACCGGCAGAGGACCGATCCGGGCCCAAAAATCTTCCCCTATAATGATGTCCTGGCGGCGAGGAAAACCAGCCAGCCAGGGCCTAATCACCAACCCTAATCGAGGAGGAGGCGGGGTCTCCCCGCCGTCCTGTTGCACCAGCGTACGAACGATTCCGTATACGGCGGTTGGCCAAGTGGGTCCGATGTCCTTGAGGACTTTCTTAGAGCCTACGAGAAAGCCTGAGATCTGTTCCCAATTCTCCGGCAGCTGGGCGATGAGCCGCTTCCTTGACCATTTCTAGGAAGTACTGATGCAGGCGAGGGTCAGCGGTCAACTCGGGATGAAAGCTTGAGGCTAAAAGGTGGTCCTGGCGGACCAATACCGCTTGTCCCCGGATGCTGGCCAGCACCTCCACGTTGGGCCCCACCTTTTCTACCCAAGGGGCACGGATGAATACCGCCGGAAAAGGATCCTCGCCCAGGGCGGGAATGGCCAGATCGGCTTCAAAGCTCTCTACTTGCCGGCCAAAGGCGTTGCGCCGAACCCAGATATCCATGAGTCCCAGCCGGGGCTGGTCGCTGCCGATGATGTGGGCAGCCAGCACCACCAGGCCGGCACAGGTGCCATAGATGGGAACTCCTTGTCTACCCAGGCGGCGCAAGGGCTCCAAAAGGTCAAAGTCGGTCATTAGCTTGCCCATGGTGGTGCTTTCCCCGCCGGGAATTACCAGGCCCTGCACCCCAAGAAGCTCTTCGGGCTTGCGCACCTCCCAGGTCTCACAACCTAGAGCATCTAATACCTGCCGGTGTTCCCGGAAGGCTCCCTGCAGGGCCAAGACTCCGATCCGGAGCCCTTGGCTTAGCCCTTGACGCGCCGGGGCTGCCATCACCAACCGCGCTCCTGCAACCTGGTACCCAGGGTAGCTATCTCCAAGCCGGGCATGGCCTCGCCCAGATCCTTGGATACCTCCGCCAAAACCTTAGGATCGCGGAAATGGGTGGTGGCGGCCACGATGGCCTTGGCTCGCGCCGAGGGATTCTTGGATTTGAAGATGCCGGAGCCTACAAAAATGCCGTCGGCGCCTAGCTGCATCATTAGGGCAGCGTCGGCCGGCGTAGCAATGCCCCCAGCAGCAAAGTTCACCACCGGCAGTTTTCCTTCCTGCGCTACCTGGCGAACCAGCTCCAAGGGAGCCCCCATTTCCTTGGCCACATGCGGCAGTTCATCCTCAGGGGTATTGGTCAGCTGCCGGATTTGCTCCTGCATCCGGCGCATGTGCCGGACCGCCTCCACCACGTTGCCGGTACCGGCCTCGCCCTTGGTCCGGATCATGGCCGCCCCTTCGGCGATGCGCCGCAGCGCCTCTCCTAAGTCGCGGGCTCCACAAACAAAGGGAACCTTAAAGGCATGTTTATTGATATGATGTTCCTCATCGGCAGGAGTCAAGACTTCGCTCTCATCCACGTAATCTACGCCTAAGGCTTCTAAAATTTGGGCCTCGACAAAATGGCCAATGCGAGCCTTGGCCATAACCGGGATGCTCACTGCCTCCATGATCTTTAAGATCACGGCGGGGTCCGCCATCCGGGCTACCCCGCCGGCAGCGCGAATGTCGGCGGGAACCCGCTCCAGCGCCATCACCGCGCAAGCTCCAGCCTCCTCGGCAATCCGGGCCTGCTCTGGGGTAGTCACGTCCATGATGACTCCGCCCTTGAGCATCTCCGCTAGGCCTTTTTTGACCGTCCAGGTTCCTTTCTCTTCCACCCCACGTCCCTCCATTTCTGCTGCCAAGAGCCACTTAGCAGTCAAGTAAGCTCTGTTTTTCCCTATTGTAATCCTACTTGGAACCAGCTACAACCCTTAGTCTGGCTTCAGTACCCTAGTGCAGGGCTAGCCGGAGTGGGCCAAGCGACCTCGCTTCCATGCCGCTGGGTGGCCCTCTAGGATTCCGATATGGCCTCGAGTTCCGACTCCGATTCCGGCCCCTCATGAGGACCAGGCTCGGCCGATCCAGGTTCGTCTGGCCCCAGCCCCTGGGTTTCCACCTCTTCTTTGGCTAGAATCTCGGCAATGGCCACCACCGAATCCCCGGCTCCCAGGCGCATGAGGGTAGCTCCTTGGGTGGCCCGGCCGGTCCGGGG
Source organism: Clostridia bacterium (assembly GCA_014360065.1). NCBI lineage: Bacteria > Bacillati > Bacillota > Clostridia > Clostridia bacterium. The sequence continues at coordinate 2,417 of JACIYF010000009.1, forward strand.
TATGTCGTCCACCTTGACCCGGATTATGATGCCCTCCCGGGAGATTATCATTAGCCCCTCCCCGGGACGCACTACTTTAAAGGCCGCCACCTGGCCGCGCTTGAGGCTTCTGGCAATGGTGGCTACTCCCCGGCCCCGGCGGGACTGGCTCCGGTACTCTTCCAAGGGAGTGCGCTTACCAAAGCCCTGCTCAGTTACCACCAGCACCTCCCCGTGGGGTTTGACTACATCCATGCCGATGACCCGATCCTCATCGGCCAGGGTGATGCCCTGTACTCCCTTGGCGGTGCGGCCCATGCTCCGCACTTCCTCCTCGGAAAAGCGGATGGCCATGCCTTTCTGGGTGCAAAGAATGATTTCTTGGGAGCCATCGGTGAGGTGAACCCCCACCAGCTGATCCCCTTCCTCCAGCCCTAGGGCAATAATACCGTCGCGGCGGGAAGTATCAAACTCCACCAGCGGGGTCTTCTTGACCAGGCCGCGGGCGGTAGCCATAAACAGGTACCGGCGGGCAGTAAACTCCCGCACCGGAATAACCGCGGTGACGTATTCCCCGGGCTGGAGGTAGATCAAGTTAATCAGAGCAGTTCCTTTGGCTTGCCGGTTGGCCTCGGGGATCTCGTGAACCCGCAGCCGGTAAGCTCGCCCTTGGTTGGTAAAGAACATTAGGTAGTGATAGGTGGTGGTGACAAAGAGGTGTTCCACGAAGTCCTCCTCCCGGGTGGTAAGGGCAGTTATTCCCTTACCTCCCCGCCGCTGGCTACGGTAGGTGGCGGCCGGAAGCCGCTTGATGTAGCCGCGGCGGGTGATGGTCACCACTACCTCCTCCTCGGGAATGAGGTCTTCCACCTCCAGCGCTTCCACTTCCTGGAGGGTGATGCGAGTACGCCGGGGATCAGCATATTTTTCCTTGATCGCCAGGAGCTCCTCCTTGACCACGTTCATAATTAAGGTATCGCTGGCTAAAAGCTCCTCTAAGCGGGCAATGGTAGCCAAGAGGTCCTGATATTCCTGTTCCAGCTTTTCCCTCTCCATCCCCGCCAGCCGCTGTAAGCGCATATCCAAAATAGCCTGGGCTTGCCGCTCGCTCAGGCCGAACTTCTCCATGAGGGCTTGGCGGGCATCGTCCACCGTCCGGGAACGGCGGATGGTGGCGATCACCTCGTCAATATGATGGAGGGCAATTAGAAGCCCGTCGACGATGTGGGCTCGCTCGCGAGCCTTTTCTAGATCGAAGCGGGTCCGGCGGATGACCACTTGGCGCCGGTGCTCGAGGTAATGCTCCAGCATAGCCTTCAAGGTGAGCACCCGCGGCTGCCCGTCCACCAGGGCTAGGAGAATGATGCCAAAGCTATCCTCCATCTGGGTATGTTTGTAGAGCTTGTTTAGGATTATCCGGGGCTTGGCGTCCCGCTTAAGCTCGATCACCACCCGCATGCCGGTGCGATCGGACTCATCCCGCAAGTCGCTTATCCCTTCCAGGTGCTTTTCGTGCACCAGTTGGGCAATCCGCTCTACCAGCTTGGCCTTGTTAACCTGGTAAGGCAGCTCAGTGATGACGATGGCGGTCTTGCCGCCCGGGAGGTTTTCTAGGTCGGTCTTGGCCCGCACCTTGATGGTCCCCCGACCGCTTTGGTAAGCAGCCCGGATGCCCTCCTGCCCCATGATGATGCCGCCGGTGGGAAAGTCGGGGCCCTTAACGTGCTGCATCAGCTCCCTTACTTCCGCCTCCGGCTGGTCGATTAAGAACACCAAGGCATCGATTACTTCGCCCAGGTTATGAGGGGGAATATTGGTAGCCATACCGACGGCGATGCCGGCGGAACCGTTGACCAGAAGGTTGGGGAACTTAGCCGGCAGCACCACCGGCTCTTCTAAGCTGCCGTCGTAGTTGGGAATAAAATCCACGGTCTTCTTATCGATATCCGCCAGCATTTCCATGGCTAAGGGCGACATCCGGGCTTCGGTGTAGCGCATGGCTGCAGCCGCATCTCCATCCACCGAGCCAAAGTTGCCATGGCCGTCGATCAGGGGGTAGCGGGTGGCGAAATCCTGGGCCAAGCGTACCATGGCATCGTATACGGCTACATCGCCATGGGGGTGGTAACGAGCCAGGACATCGCCCACCACCCGAGCCGATTTTTTGTGGGGCTTGTCTGGCCCCATCCCCGCCTCGTACATGGCGTAGAGGATGCGGCGATGGACGGGTTTTAGGCCATCGCGGACATCGGGCAAGGCCCGGCCTACAATTACGCTCATAGCATAATCAATGTAAGCTTTTTGCATCTCTTCCTCTAAGAAAATGGGGATAACTTTACCCCGCTCGGGTTGGTCCATTAATTAGCCCCCTCAAAACCTATCTACTTTTTTAAATGTCCAGGTTGCGGACTTCCCGGGCATGGGACTGGATAAATTCCCGCCTAGGCGCCACCTGATCGCCCATGAGGATGTTAAAGATGCGGTCAGCTTCCTCGGCATCGCGCATGCTCACCTGGAGGATGGTCCGGGTTTCCGGGTTCATGGTGGTATCCCAAAGCTGCTCTGGGTTCATTTCCCCTAAGCCCTTGTATCGCTGGATGGCCACGCCTTTAGTTCCTATTTCCTGGAGGAGGCGCTCCAGCTCCTCATCGCTATAAAGGTAGCGCTCCTCCTGGCCCCGCTTCACCCGGTATAGAGGCGGCTGGGCAATATACACGTATCCGGCCTCGATCAAGGGGCGCATGTAGCGATAAAAAAAGGTTAAAAGCAAGGTACGGATGTGAGCGCCATCCACATCGGCGTCAGACATTACTACTAGCCGGTGATAGCGGGCCTTAGTGATGTCGAAATCGGATCCGATCCCCGTCCCTACCGCGGTGATCATGGCCCGGATCTCTTCGTTGCTTAAGATTCTTTCCAACCTAGCCTTTTCCACGTTCAAGATCTTGCCTCGGAGCGGCAGGATAGCTTGAAAACGCCGGTCCCGGCCTTGTTTGGCCGATCCCCCAGCCGAATCTCCCTCCACCAGGTAGAGCTCGCAAAGGGCCGGGTCCCGGAGGCTGCAGTCAGCCAACTTGCCGGGCAAAGAAGTTACTTCCAGAGCGCTCTTTCTGCGGGTGAGCTCCCGAGCTCGGCGAGCCGCCTCCCTGGCCCGCTGGGCCGACAAGCACTTCTCGACGATCTTTTTGGCCACCGGAGGGTTTTCCTCTAGGAAGGCCTCGAGGCCGTCCCCCACCACCTGCTCCACCATGCTGCGAACTTCACTGTTGCCCAGTTTAGTTTTAGTCTGGCCTTCAAATTGGGGTTCGGCCACCTTCACGCTCAAGATAGCGGTGAGCCCTTCGCGGATGTCTTCCCCGGCCAAGTTGCTTTCGCCGTTCTTTAAAAGCCCTTGGCGGCGGGCATAATCATTGATGGCCCGGGTGAGGGCGCTTTTAAACCCAGCCTCATGGGTGCCGCCCTCCTCGGTGTTGATGTTATTGGCGTAGGAGCGAAGGATTTCATTGTAGCCATCATGATATTGAAGGGCAGCTTCGATCTCCGTTCCCGGCCGCGAGCCCGAAAGGTAGATAGGCTTGGCATGGAGGGTGTTGCGGTTCTTATTCAAGTACTTGACGAAATCGATGATGCCCCCATCGTGCAGGAAGGTGCTTTCCTCCCCTGTCCGCTCGTCCTTGAAGATGATCTTCACCTTTGGGTTTAAGAAGGAAAGCTCCCGCAGGCGTTCCGCCAAGATGTCGTGATCGAAGACCAACTCCTCAAAAATCTGAGGATCGGGCTTAAAGGTAATCTCGGTGCCCGTACCTTTAGCTTGGCCAATTACCTTTAGGGGTGAGGCCACCTGTCCCCGCTGGTAGCGCTGGTAATAGATTTTGCCGTTACGCTTTACTTTGGCCTCCAGCCATACCGAGAGGGCGTTTACCACCGAAAGTCCAACTCCATGCAATCCGCCGGCCACTTTATATCCCTTGCGGTCAAATTTGCCTCCGGCATGGAGCATGGTCATGGCTACTTCCAGGCCCGGCCGGCCCGTCTTCTCATGAATATCCACCGGTATGCCCCGACCGTTATCAGCCACGCTGACGCTATTGTCTTCGTGGATGATTACCTTGATACGGTCGCAGTAACCGGCCAGGGCTTCATCGATGCTGTTGTCGACGATTTCATAGACCAGGTGGTGTAGCCCTCGGCTGCCGGTACTACCCACATACATGCCTGGACGCCGCCGAACCGCTTCCAAACCCTCCAGCACCTGAATCTGGCTGGCATCATAGGTGTAATCTTCCCCGGGCCCACTCCCGGCCACTTCACCTGCCGCCACCGCCGGCGGGGTACGGTTGGCATTAGCATCCATAAGGTCGTCTTTGTTGGTCACAAGCCCACCCCTTTAACTATCGCTCCAACCTAGTATTATAACACAATCTAGGGAATAACTTGGCCCAGCCCTCTTTAACCTGCTCCCGTAGCCGCCTTACCTTACCGGAAGAGCTGGGGCTAGCCGTCGCTGGCCTTAGGGAGCCCCCGCTGGCAGGCCCGTTTGTACAGGGTGATAGAAGCAATGGAGGAGAAGTAGATGCCGGAATCGGTGATTACCGCCGACTTGGCCGGGCTACCGTCAACCACTTGAAAGGTCTTGCAGTGCTGACGCATGAATCTATTCCAAGACGCATCCAAAGCACACACCAAATCAGGCGAACAAGCAGTGCAGATAAAAAGTGTGGGATACAGGAAACCTCGCCTACTTTGGCAGGCTGCTGACTGGGAAGGGTTAGGGAAAAAGGGCGCGGGTAAGGATGCCACCTTTTGGAGGGGGCTTGGATGCGGGCGGGTTTAGGCGGTTAGGTTTCATAGGATTAACCGTAATCTAGGAGGCCGAGCGCAGCAGGCCAAAAGCTGGTCACGATCAATCCACCGGTTCATCCAGCTTTCCCGAAGGAAGTTTAGGGTTCCCCGAATACCCAGTTCCTGTACTTTCTTTACCAGGGCCTCCGTGTGCAGAGTTAAGATATTTAAAAGGTGCCCTAGGTGCATCAATACATGCCAGTTTTTCATGGCCGTCCAGTTCAGAGAGAAAGCATGTTCATACTGATAACCCTGATGTTTTTCTACCAGGATATTTTCTTCAATGTCCCAGCGGTGGCGGGCTGCACGATTGCAGCGGGCTATGATATTCTTTTTGGTGAAGGGCCGCGAGGATACCCAGGCCCAGTGGGCTTTTTTCTTTTCGCCTTTCTCTTCCCACGTCTCTGTGCATGCCGCCACGTGAATTTTTAGCCGCCGCCAGGACCCGGAAGCCTCCTGGAACTCATAGTCGATATCGTTGGCCCACCAAAAGTTCTGCTCCCGGTCCCCCCAATGGTACTTGAGTTTCTGGTCCCTTTCCAGTTTATTAATGGCCTGCGCCTCTTCCCGGATGCTTTTCAGGCGGTCCTGGGGCAGGATAAACATAAAGTCCAGATGTAATTGGCGGCACAGGGCCATCATGGGTCCATTGGCGTACAGGCCATCAGCCACTACCATTATCCGTAACTTGGGAAAGGCTTCCCGCAGGTATAGCAGCAGCCGTTTGCCGGCTTTTAGTTCGCAATCCTGCTTGGCGAAGGCCTCTTTTTCGCCCTTGGGGTTCTCGCAGAACTCGGTGAACAGGGGGATGGTTATCCCCTGGGGGCCGACCAGGACTGCTTCTACCGTATAAGCCATATATGATACTTCTTCCCCATGTTGCCGGCGGAGGGCTTCTTCAGCAAAGGGTAAACTGCGCACCAACTTCTGCGTCCCATCGATGGCTATTACATAATGCTTTTCTACCAGTAAGGCCTGTAGCTGCCGGTTGCGCAGCAACCGTTTGATTGTTTGCACCAGCACCCCTTCCAGTTGCTCCGGATTAATCTTTGCCAGCAAGCGGTTGACAGTGTCCATATGGGGGATAGTGTCAATCTCCGGGAAGACCTCCCGCAGTAGCTCCCAAAAGGTGGGTCGGGTCAGTTCCCGGTTGGCTTCCCTCCTGGAGCTATAGGCGAAGACGAAGAGAAACAGCCCGCAGGTAAGGAGAACAGTCAGTTTATGCTTGATACTCTGGGGGCGGCGGGGGTCAGGTATGTGCGAGAATTGCTCAAGCAGTACTGGTAAATAGGCCCGCCATACTGGTAGCTGCGCTGCCAGAGCCGCTTGCCGGTCGGCTGCCTCTTCCTGGCTGGTGGCATAGGCGCTTTTGCAATTGGGCAGGGTAGCCGGGTGGAGGGACGCGGGATGCCGTAAGGCCATATTTATTTCCCTCCCTCGTCTAAAGTTTCTTCAACAGGCTCCGGGAAGGGTTCTATGAGCCGCCGGCGCCAGTCCCGTACCAGGGGGTATACCCAGATTGTTTTAACTGAGGCAGCATATTGGTTAAAGGTGTCCTGGCGGCCGCGACCTGCGGTCTCGCCAATCCTGATCCAGTTGGCCGCCCGGTAGCAGGTGCCCTGGTACCCGGGTTCGACAAAGGTTTCTAAGAGAACCGGTTCATAGCCGTAGCGTTCCCGCCAGTCCCTCCGGATGCGGCGGGCTACCAGGGAAAGGGCGTGGCTGGCCAGATGGGGGATGTGGACCTCCGGCAGGATCAGAAAGCGGTTGTTGTTGACGATACGGGGGCGGTAGCGCCGGCGTTCCTCAGCTGTCCAGCCAATCCACTTATCCCGCGCCGCCAGAGCCTTGGCAGCAGCACCGAACAACATCGCTCCTACTATCTCCCGGCCTCTGGCTCCCTTTACCCTAATCCAATACCGCTGTTGCGCCCCGATGGCCCGCAGATACCCTAAAGGATGGTAAGCCGCCAGGGTGGCGTTCCAGTCCGCCCTCTCAAAAGGGGTGACCGGATCTATGGTAACCGGCGCCACTTCTTGAAGTTTGGCTTCGAGCCGTGTTTGGATCGCAGTTCCTAGCCGCTCCCTGCCTACATTACGCACCCGGTTCTTTTGGAGCGGCGGTAAGGTAATGACCCCTTTTTGTTCTAATTCCAGCAGCAGCTTTCTACAGGCTTCCATCTTTAATCGTCCGTTCGGGGCCTTCCAGGGCAAATTCTCGCATATGGTCGCCGCGATCTCTTCACGGCTTAAATGGGAAAATTCCTTTACCGTAATACGTATTAAGTTAATATCCGCCTGGCTAAACTCTCGATCCCCAACCCAAAAAGGCACGTCCATCTGAGATTTCACCTCGCTATTTTTCCAAGGCTATTATCTCAGATTGGCTTGAGCCTGTCCAGTCCTATTTGCGATAAAATTTTTTCTGGGCCTGTTATTAATTCAGACACCGCAAGGCCTTTTTTGTTGATGCGTCAGCACTGAAGGTCTTGTCTTCATCCCGGCGAGCCCGGAGAAATTCCCGGGTGGCCGGGGTATTGTCCACCGTGTCTAGATTGATGATACAAATGATCTCGCTCTCAGGGATAATTATGTCCCCACCTAGGTGAAGAAACATAGGATCAACCTCCTTACTTGCTGGTGCAGCTCGAGCACATGAGGGACGGCTACGATATCAGCTCCACTTGCCCTGCTTCCACCCGATACCAGCTAGCCTGCTGGGGATGCCAATCCTTTAGTTCTTCGGAGCTAGTAATAAAGATTTGATTCTTGCTCCCTAAAGTATCCATGAGTAACCTTCTCCGTTCTCTATCTAACTCGCTAAAAACGTCATCTAAAAGCAGAACTGCCGGTTCCTGTGATTCCTCCTCGAGAAAATCAACTTCAGCCAACTTTAAAGCTACCACGGCCGTCCGCTGTTGCCCGCGGGAGGCAAAGCTTCGCGCCGCTTTCCCGTCAATTAAGATAGCAATCTCATCTATATGGGGCCCTACCAAAGTAAACCCGGCCTTTAATTCCCGGGTACGGTTGGCTGCCAGCGCCCGTTCTAAACTGGCCGCCACCATTTCTCCTTCTTTGCCCCAACTTCCCCGGTAGACTAACCTTAATTCCTCGTTGCCACCTACCCGCTGATGCCAGCGGCAGGCAGCTTGAGAAAGCCAGTTTAAGGCTTTAACCCGCCGGACAATAATATCTTGACCAAGCTTGATCAGCTCTTGGTCCCAGACCTCTAGATGGCGAGGGTCTCCTTTCCCCGATCGTAGTTGCTTTAATAGCTGGTTGCGCTGGCTCAGCACCCGCCGATAGCGAACCAAGTTATAATAATGCTCGGGATGGGCTTGACATATCTGCCCATCCAAGTACTGGCGGCGAAGCGCAGGCGGTCCGTCGATCAAGTTCACCTGCTCAGGACCAAAATAGACTACGTTTAGCTGGCCTAGCACTTCTCCTAAGCGTTCTTGCTTTACCTTATCCAGAAATAGCTTTTTTTGACCGTGGCCGCTACCGGAGGCGGCCAGCTGGTAAGTGAAGCGAATATTCTTAATTACTCCCCCGGCCTGGCCGATAGGCTCCTTAAGCACTTCCCCTTCTAAGACAAAGAAGCTTTGGTGGTCCTGGAGTAGTTGGGGATCGCGGTGCCTACGGGGAGAAGCGCTGGTCCCTAAGTAATAGATGGCTTCCAAGAGGTTAGTCTTGCCTTGGGCATTTCTACCTACAATCACATTAAGGTGAGGGTTAAAAGCCAGGGTAAGCTGGGCGTAGTTACGAAAGTGGACCGCCTTTAGGTTCCTAAGCCACAAATTTTCATCTGCCTCCTGTCCCTCCTCGCCCCCCTGACCCAGCACTCAACCTGCAGGCGACTAGGACTTAGTAAGGGTGTCTTACTGCCTGATCGGGCGTAAAACCACTCCACTATGATAACCGCACTGGCAGCACCAAGTATAGGCATGAGATCTCCTCAGTTTGCGCCGGCCGAATTACCGCTGGACCCAGGGATCCAGTAAAATCAATAGTTACTTCTTCTGCACCGATGGCCTGCAACCCCTCCAGCAGATAACGGGCGTTGAAGGCGATTTCCAGCTCTTCACCCTCGATCTTGGCTGGAAGCTCCTCGTGCATTTCCCCTTTCTCTGGAGAGGAGCTATCCAAGGATACTAGTTGTCCGGAAAGGCGCAACTTAACCACGGTGATGCGGCTCTTATCCACCTGCCGGCCTACCACCAGCGCCCGCTCAATGCTTGCGGCCAGCTCTTTGGTCGCAATCTGCATCCGGGTTTGATGGCGGGAAGGAATTACCTGTTGGTAGGCAGGGAACTGTCCTTCCAGCAAGCGGCAGTCCACCACCAGGTTTCCCGCCACCAACCGACACCAGTTTTCGGCTACTTGGAGCCTAAAGCGTTCCCCGCTCAAAAGCCGGGTTATCTCCAGCAGGTTTTTCCCAGGAACCAGGATTCGGAAAGGCTGGCCCAATTCCTCCCCTAATGTTCCCCAGGCGTAGGCCAGGCGGTGAGTGTCGGTCGAAACCACATGCAAGGTACCGTCACCGGTAGACTCCACCAGTATGCCGCTGAATACCCCCCGGGTATCCTCCCGGGCTAGAGCCGCACCCCCTTTGCGCACGGAAGCTACAAAGGGAGCAGTGGGAAGCTCCAAGGTGTCACCTTGTAGCTTGAGGGCTTCGGGAAATTCCTCCACCGGATAACCATTGATCCGCCATCGGGAATCCCCCTGGCTTAAAACCGCCGCGTGAGGAGTCTCTCCGTGGCTCCCTAGAAACAGGGGTCCTGAAGGCAGAAAGCGTACCAGGTCAGCTAAATCCCGGGCGGGAAGGGCAAGGCTGCCCTCCTCCTCCACCTCGGCTGGGATGCTAGCCTGGATGCGAAGCTCCAAGTCGGTGGCAGTAAGGGAAAGGGTTCCCCCTTGGGCCTCAAGTAAAACGGCTCCCAGGATAGGTAGAGTGTCGCGGGGAGAAGAAGCCCTTTGGACCATCTGGATGGCAGTATGGAGGTTTTCTTGGCTGCAGGCTATTTGCATATGTGGCCCTCTTTTCTTCATCATCTTTTTATATGCTTGTAGAAGTCGTAGTCATAGGGGCGGTGAGTATGTGGATAAGGGGGTTTAAGCCGCAAAGGCAAAAGGCTAAGCTTTAGGATAATCAGCGGATAAGACCCCGAAGCTATAAGCCCTAACCCACCTATCCCGATTCTATCCCCAACTAACTCTGTGACCACTGTTGAGAAGTGCGGTTAGTTAATTGGTTTTTTAAGGTCGCGATTATTTGCTGTAAATCCTCATCCTCAGTCAAAAGAGAACTAATCTTATCGCAGGCATGCATAACTGTGGTATGGTCACGGCCACCAAATTCCTCGCCAATCCGAGGGAGGGAGTTGTCGGTTAGCTCCCGAGATAAGTACATGGCGATTTGCCGAGGAAAGGCTAGGTTGTGGGAACGTTTTTTGGCCTTAAAATCCTCCACCCTTAAGTTAAAGTAGTCGGCCACTACCTTTTGAATCTCCTTGATGGTGAGGACATGGGAGGGAGCCTTGTCCACCAAATCCTTTAGAGCCTCTTGGGTCAGCTGGGAATCGATGGGCCGCTGATTCATGGCCGCATAGGCGGCTACCCGAATCAAAGCTCCCTCTAGCTCGCGGATGTTGGCCTGAATGCGGCCTGCGATAAAGGCCATAACCTCATCGGGGAGGTTAATACCCTCCTCTTCGGCTTTCTTGCGGAGGATAGCTACTCTGGTTTCATAGTCAGGGGGTTGGATGTCAGTAATTAAACCCCATTCAAAGCGGGAGCGGAGGCGATCTTCTAATGTCGGTATATCCTTAGGCGGACGGTCGCTGGAGAGGACAATCTGTTTTTGGGCGTCATAAAGGGCGTTGAAAGTGTGGAAGAACTCCTCTTGAGTCCGCTCCTTGCCGGCTAAAAACTGGATGTCATCCACTAGTAAGACATCCATGGTCCGATACTTGTCCCGAAAGGATTCAGTGGTGTCGTCGCGAATGGAATTAATCAACTCATTGGTAAAGTTTTCCGAAGAAACGTAAGCCACCCGGTGGTAAGGGTTATGCTCCAGCACGTAATGACCGATGGCGTGCATGAGGTGGGTCTTGCCCAAGCCCACCCCCCCGTAAATAAAAAGCGGGTTGTAGGCTTTGGCTGGAGTCTCGGCTACTGCCAAGGAGGCGGCATGGGCGAAGCGGTTGCTATTGCCCACCACGAATCTTTGGAAAGTATATTTAGGGTTGAGGTGGACATGGTTAGTGCCGATCCGAGCCCCGTTGCCCGGCCGAGGGTTGGGATTAAAGGAGGAGGGTTGGGAGTGAAGATTGCTTCTGGGGATCTTGGGAGTATGGCGTTCCATAAAAGGTAAAACGAAACGGACATCAACTGGCTGATTGAGAACCAAGCGCAGAGTGTTCTTGATCAAAGTATAATAGCGATCCTCCAGCCATTTCTTAGCAAAAGAAGTAGGGACAGCAATGTCTATGGTTTGGTTGTGGTAAGCGATGGCTTGGGTAGATTTTAGCCAGGTTTCATAGCTTTCTTGGCTCAGCTCCTCCTTAAGGATACCGAGAGCACGATCCCAAACCTCTTGGAGCGAGGCGCGCATAGATTACCCTCCTTGGTTATGCACATATAGCTTACACAGGCTGTTGGCGGCCTGTGGATAAACTGCTAGCTTAGGTTTTACCCTTTCAATTCTAGGCTTTCATCAGTTAGCAACCAACATAATCACACTTTATCCACAGCCGGCTGGGATAGGAGGGTGGGAGTACGCTACATCGACCCAGCCCATAGAGGAAGCGGTCTTGTCTATAAGGGGATGCCTTTTCATATTAACAAAGAAGGGGAACAAGGTGCAACTTTGATTTGAGCTGAGAATCAGCCCAGCTCTCGCTCGCACTGCAGTATAAGCGGGAGGCGGCGGTTTTGCTTGACACTTAAGGAGGGTATAAGCTATAATCAACCTGCTTTTTAAGGAGGAAGGTGGGTCTTATGAAGCGGACGTACCAACCCAAAGTTCGAAGGCATAAGCGGGTGCATGGGTTTAGGGCCCGGATGCGCACCAAGAGTGGTCGCGAGGTTATTCGCCGGCGGCGAGCTAAGGGGAGAAAGAGGTTAACCGCTTAAAATTGGTGCCGTAGTTGGGGTTGGGCCGGCGGTGCAGGGATGGACTACCCTTAGAGCCAAGGAAGAGTTTCAACGGATTTATCGGTGTGGTAGCCGGGTAGCGGGGCAGTACATGATCATGTATTCCCGGGTAGGAGAAGGGGAGAGCTTGTATCGGTTGCGGGTAGGGATCGTCTGCGGCCGGCGGGTGGGGAAGGCGGTAGTCCGGAATCGGGTACGGCGGCTGATCAAGGAGGCCATCCGTAGGCAGATAAATAAGCTGGAGCGACCGGCCGAGATGGTGCTGGTGGCCCGGCCCGAGGCCAAAGAGGCTGACTTCTGGGCACTGGAAAGAGAATTGAAAGAGATGTGGCTGAGGGCGGGCTTGATTTCGGAATGAAAAAGAAATTTTCCCTAAGAAACGGAGACGGTGTCAGGATGCGCCGCCTGGCCATTTTGCTTATAAAGGCTTATCAGCGGCTGATTTCCCCTTGGTTGGGTGCCAGCTGCCGCTTTTATCCCAGCTGTTCGCAATATACATTGGAAGCCATCGAGAAATATGGACTAGGGCGAGGGGTCTGGTTGGGCATAAAGAGGTTAGTTAGGTGCCAACCTTTTTCGCCCGGTGGGTATGATCCGGTACCTTGAGGGCAAAATTACCCGGGAGGTGAAATCTGCCTGTCTTACCGGGCAGATGGTAAGTGGGAGGTTTAGTTAATTTCTTATCCCAGTCAATTCAGTTTTTCTACTCTATTAGCGCCGGCTTAGGCATCCCTAGTTATGGTTTGGCGATCATCTTTTTTACCATAGTTGTGAAAGCAGTATTATTCCCTTTAACTTACCGGCAGTTAGCTTCCATGCGGAAGCTCCAGGAGCTTGCTCCCAAGCAGCAGGAAATTCAAAAGAAGTACAAAAAAGACCCACAGCGGGCTCAGCAAGAGATTATGAAGCTGTATCAGAAGGAAGGGGTCAATCCCTTCATGGGCTGCCTGCCCTTGTTAATCCAAATGCCGATTCTGTATGCGTTGTTCATGGCCCTGAGATCGTTTTTTGACCCAGTGCATCACCCTGCCTATGTGGATATGAGTCGGGCTAGTTTCCTATGGATCGGCAATTTAGGGACCCCGGATCCCATTATTTTACCCATTCTTGCGGGCCTAGGTACTTTTTTGCAACAGTGGGTGAGCATGAATCGCGGCGCCGGCGCTGGCGATCAGACCCAGCGGACTATGCTCTATATCATGCCCATTTTTATGGCCTGGATCAGCCGCAGCTTTCCGGCCGGACTAGCTCTTTACTGGGTGATGTTCACGGTGGTCAGTATTGCTGAAAACTGGATTGTTCGGCGGGTGCCCATGGCGGCTAAGGAGGTTGCAGGAAGTAAATGAGAATGGTTGAGGCGACGGGCAAGAGCGTGGAAGAAGCGGTGGAGAAAGCGTTGATGGAACTGGGCCGGGCGCGGGAACAGGTAGAAGTAGAGGTGCTGGAGGAGCCGAGCAAGGGGCTTTTGGGTATCCTGGGTAGTAAAATGGCCCGGGTGCGGGTGCGGGATAAAGGCGACATTGGCGAAATGGCGGAGGAGTTCGTACAAGGGATACTGGAGCGGATGGGGATTAAGGCGCGCCAAGAGCGCTATGAGCGAGATGGTTATCACTATATTCGCATTTATGGCAGCGACGTGGGCCTCTTAATCGGCCGACGGGGAGAGACGTTAAATGCGCTTCAGTACTTAGTGAACCTGGCGGTGGGACATAAGGCCGGCAAGAAGGCCAAGGTGATTCTGGATGTAGAGGGTTACCGGGAGCGGCGGCAGGAGACCCTGATCCGCTTGGCACGGCGAATGTCGGAGCGAGTGCGGCGGACGGGGATGGCGGTGGCGCTGGAGCCCATGAACCCGCAAGAGCGGCGAGTAATTCATACTGCTTTACATGGCGATAGCCGGGTGTATACTATAAGTGAAGGGGAGGAACCATATCGGAAAGTGGTAATCCGTCCCAAACGCTGAGGGCTAATGGTGGCGCATGGGCCAAAAGAGAACAAAGAGCAAGCTTTACGAGACAAGTTGGCGCTGAAAGCAACCCAGGAATGAGCGATCGTTTCTGGGTTTTTTGATGGGGATTAGCTGATGCGAAGGGCGGGGTAGCTCCACCAAGAGCTACGGTGGGAAGGAGCGGCGGGCCAGGCAGCGAGAGGCAACAATATTTTTAGAAGGGTGCTCTAAGAAGGGTGGGTAAGAGGGACATGAGCAAGGGAGCAGCAGGGTATGGGCTTGCGGATACCATTGCTGCCATCAGCACTCCTCCGGGTGAGGGGGGCATCGGCATCGTTCGGCTGAGCGGGCCGGAGGCCTTGGCTATAGCCTCGCGCATCTTCGTCCCCCGGCGGCCGCGGGATCTTCGTCAAAGCCCTGGTTTTCGTATGTACCTGGGCATGATTGTGGACGGGGCAGGGGGGCGACCAGTGGATGAGGTTCTGGTATCGGTGATGCGAGCCCCCCGGAGCTATACCGGCGAGGATGTGGTGGAGATCAATTGCCACGGGGGAATGGTACCGGTTCGGCGAACCTTGGAGCTGGTATTGAGGGAGGGGGCTAGGTTAGCCGGGCCGGGGGAATTTACTCGGCGGGCTTTTCTCCACGGACGGATTGATTTGGCCCAGGCTGAAGCGGTGCTGGACGTGATCCGGGCTCGGACCCGGGCTGGGTTGGAGCTGGCGGTGCGCCAGATAGAGGGGAAGCTGTCCCGCCGCATCCAGGAGGCGGAACAAGAGCTCATCGGCATTATGGCCAGCTTAGAAGCTAGCATCGATTTTCCTCTAGAGGTGGATGAGCCCGAAGGCGGGGAGTTGTTGAGGAGGCTTGCGGACCTGCGGGCCCAGCTGGAGGAGTTGATCCGGGGGAGCTCCCAGGGGCGCATCCTCCGGGAAGGGATAAAAGTGGCCATCGTGGGGCGACCCAACGTGGGCAAATCTAGCTTGCTCAATGGTCTTTTGGGGGAAGAGCGGGCCATCGTTACCGAGGTGCCTGGCACTACCCGAGATCTTATCAGCGAGGCGGCCAACATCCGGGGAATACCGGTGGAGCTGGTAGATACCGCCGGGATTCGAGAGACGGCTGACCTGGTGGAGCAGCTGGGAGTAGAGAGGAGCCGCCAAGCCCTGGCCCAAGCTGACGTGGTGTTGCTGGTGGTGGATGGTAGCCAAGGGGCCGATGGGGCCGATGCCCAGTTGGCGGCGGCAGTAGGCGATCGCCCCGGGATCTTGGTATACAATAAGATGGACTTGGTTGGAGGCGACAAGCCGGAAGCC
This sequence comes from Clostridia bacterium, assembly GCA_014360065.1. Classification (NCBI taxonomy): domain Bacteria; kingdom Bacillati; phylum Bacillota; class Clostridia; species Clostridia bacterium. The sequence goes on from JACIYF010000009.1 coordinate 17,662, forward strand.
GGGGATTGGCTTCCCTCTGGCTGGAGGCAAGTTTATACCTCGGCCAAAGAAGGCTGGGGTCTAGAGGAATTGCGAGCTATGATTGCGGAAATGGTGCTGGGAGGGGAGGTTAGTCCCGGGACGGAAGTTCTGGTTACCCGGGCCCGGCACCAGGCAGCCCTGGAAAAGGCGGTGCGGGCCTTAGAGCAAGGGGAAGAGACGGTACAGGCTAAGCTCCCCTTAGATTTATTGGCAGTGGATCTCAGGGCGGCAAGGGAAGCCCTGGGGGAGATAACCGGCAGCACCGTGGATGAAGAAGTGTTGGACCGGATCTTTCAGGATTTTTGCGTGGGCAAGTAGGATGGCGGCCGGGTCAGCCGGGCGGGTCGGTCAGCGCTCAACCCAGAGAATTGCCATCCAAGAGAAGTGAGGGCTGCCATCCTCTTGAGACAGGAGGTCGAATTGGCCGCCCAGCACTCAACCAACCGCGAGGCTGCAGCCCCAGAAACAGCTTGCTGCGTATAGCGTGGATCCCAAGCTTGGGTCAGTCAGTTGGGTGCTGGGCGCCGAAGGGTGAGGGGGAGCCATACGGATCGCTGGCGAGGTCATTTGGAGCCGGCGCCAGCACCCCGGCATGGGAAACGTTTCGGAAACATCCTAGGCGGAAAGGGGGTTTACGGTGGGATTTCTAGCAGGGAGCTATGATGTAATAGTGGTAGGAGCTGGGCACGCCGGCTGTGAGGCGGCTTTGGCTAGCGCCAGGCTGGGGTGCCGGACACTTTTAATTACTTTGAATCTGGATAGCATTGCCCTGATGCCCTGTAACCCGGCCGTAGGTGGGCCGGCTAAAGGACATCTGGTACGGGAGATCGATGCCCTAGGGGGCGAAATGGGACGGGCAGCCGATGCGGCCCGGATCTCCACCCGGTTGCTTAATACCAGCAAGGGTCCGGCGGTACGGGCGTTGCGGATGGTAGTGGATAAGAGCGCTTACTCCAACTATATGCGTCGGGCCTTGGAAGCTGAGGCTAATTTAGAGCTGAAACAGGCGGAAGTGGTCAAGCTCCTGGTTAAGGATGGGCGAGCCGCAGGCGTGGTGTGCCGAACCGGAGCCACCTATGAGGCCAGGGCGGTAGTTATTACCACCGGGACCTACCTCCGGGGGCGGGTTATTATTGGCGAAGTGAGTTTTGCCAGCGGACCCATGGGCCAGTTTCCGGCTCAAGGCCTAAGCGAGGATTTAGCGGCTCTAGGTTTAAAGGTGGGGCGGTTTAAGACCGGCACCCCAGCTCGAGTAAGCCGCCGGTCGATAGACTTTAGTCGAGTGGAGATTCAGGAGGCGGATGGGGGGGAGCTGCAGTTTTCCTACTATCAACCGGCGCCTCCCAGGCCCCAGGTGGCTTGTTGGGTTACTAGAACCAACGAGGCTACCCACAGGATCATTCGCGAGAACCTGCACCGGGCCCCGCTGTTCAGTGGAGCCATTGAGGGCGTAGGGCCGCGTTACTGCCCCTCCATTGAGGACAAGGTGGTGCGGTTCGCTGACAAGCCCAGTCACGTGGTCTTCCTGGAGCCGGAGGGCCGAGAGGGCGAGGAGATATATGTGCAGGGGATGTCCACTAGCCTGCCGGAGGAGGTGCAGCTGGCCATGCTGCGTACTCTGCCGGGGCTGGAGCGGGCGGAGATAGTTCGGCCGGGATATGCCATCGAGTACGATTACGTCTCGCCTGAGGAGCTTAGGCCTACTCTGGAAGTCAAGAAGGTACCGGGACTGTTCTTAGCTGGCCAGATTAACGGTACTTCTGGGTATGAAGAGGCGGCAGGCCAGGGGCTGGTGGCCGGAGTCAACGCGGCCCGGCAGGTTAGGGGAGAAGGTCCGTTTACCTTAAGTCGGTCGGAGGCTTATATTGGGGTACTAATTGACGATTTGGTTTTTAAAGGCACCAACGAGCCTTATCGGATGCTGACTTCCCGGGCCGAGTACCGGCTATTGCTCCGGCACGATAATGCTGATTTGCGGCTGAGCGAGATTGGGCACCGGCTGGGCTTGCTTAAGGAGGAAGATTATGCTAAGTTCTGCCAAAAAAGAGAGGGTATGCGGGCAGCCCGGGAGGCGCTGAGGAGGATCACAGTTCATCCCGGCCCGGCGGTGGAGTCTTGGCTGCAAGCAATCAATGGAGGAAAGCTAAGAGGGGCAACTACGGCCGAGGAACTGTTGCGGCGGCCCCAGGTTAGCTATGAGGATTTGGCTGCCCGGGGCTGGGCGGTGCCGGTAGGGCGGGAGATCGCTCAGGAAGTAGAAGTAGAAATCAAATTCAGCGGTTATATCGCTCGCCAGAAGGAGCAGGTAGAGCGTTGGGAAAAGATGGAGGAACGGGCTTTGCCGGAGGGTCTGAACTATATGGAAATAGATGGGATTTCCAGCGAAGGACGTCAGAAGCTGGAAGCTTTTAAGCCACGGTCTTTAGGGCAGGCGGCGCGGATATCGGGAGTGTCGCCGGCGGATGTGCAAATGTTGCTGTTCTACCTGGAGCAGAAGCGTCAAGCCCAAGGGGTTAGGCAGTCCAGTTGATAGGTGGGGGAAGGCCCCATATGGGGGGCGATGGTTTGGAGGTGCTTTACGGTTGGGGCTGGGGTAGGGGAGATGGATTGACGAGAAGGCTAGTTTTAGGGGGTGCGATGTCATAGGTGGAAGCGGAGATTGGGAGAAGGCGTGGAAAGAAATAGGCACAGCCTTTATGGACAGGGTTGCCGGGATGGGCTTAGCGATTAGCGAGGCCCAGGCAACCCTTTTGTTTAAGTACTTGGGGATGGTGGAGGCGAAAAATCGGGAGTTTAATCTCACCGCTATTGCCGATTGGGGGGAGGCGGTGGAGCGACACCTGCTGGAGAGCCTAGTGGGATGGCAGGTGTGGGCTAGGCTGGAAAAGGAGTGTGGTGTTGGGTATAAATGGGAAAAGATCCAACTAGTGGATGTTGGTACTGGGGCTGGATTTCCGGGTATGGTGATGGCCATGGCGCCGCCTGGGGGGATGCAGGTAAAGGCGGCCTTGGTGGAAGCCACCAGAAAGAAGGTGGAGTTTCTAGAGGCGGCGATCCGGGAGCTTGGGGTGCCGGGAGTTAGGGCGTTTTGGTGTCGAGCTGAGGAGATGGGAAGAAAGAGAGAGCACCGGGAACAGTACCATCTGGCTCTGAGCCGGGCAGTGGCATCGGTGGCGGTGCTGGCGGAGTACTGTTTGCCCTTAGTGCAGGTGGGAGGGTGGGCCTTGTGGTGGAAGGGGCCGCGAGTGGAAGAGGAAGAGCTACCCAGGGGAATGCCAGCCATTGAGGCCATGGGGGGAAGGGTAAGGGCAGTGGTGAGGCTTATGGTTCCGAAGGTAAAGAAAGAGGGAGAGCCGGGTAGGGTAGGGGCGAGCGAGGGGGGCGGTAGGGATTTAAGCGGGTCTGAGCCGGGGGAAGAAGAGGCTCGCCAGCTCAGCTGGGTGGTAGTGGAGAAGGTGGCGCCTACCCCGGCCCGGTTCCCGCGGCGGCCGGGCATTCCCGCCAAGCGACCTTGGGACGGTCAGGAAGGCCGGCGGTGTATTCATTGCTAGAGCAAACCTTTGCTTGCATTACCGGGTTAAGCGCTGGAATAGAGAAAGGTGGTAGCCAGTTTAGCGGTGGAGAGGCACATTAACCAGGCACGGATACGGACGGTCGAGCTGCAAAAGCGATATGGCCAGTTGGTGGCTGTAGATGGTCTGAACTTAGAGGTCAGGGCAGGGGAGATATATGGCTTCCTAGGGCCTAACGGAGCTGGGAAAACCACTACCATCAAGATGCTGGCCGGTCTCTTGGAGCCCGATGCAGGGGAGGCATACATTTGCGGGCATAGTTTAAGGCAGGAGCCGCTAGCGGCTAAGGCCTGTTTAGCTTATGTCCCGGATCAGCCGGCCCTGTATCCCAAGCTTTCGGCGCGGGAGTTTTTGGTTTTTGTGGGCGATCTGTACGGGGTGGCCCGAACCGCGGCTGAGGAGCGGGCGGAAGAGTTGCTGCGCCTCTTTGGGCTCACCGAGCGGGCCGATGAATTGCTAGAGGGTTTTTCCCACGGGATGAAGCAGAAGGTGGTGCTGGCAGCGGCCCTGATACACAGGCCGCAGGTGCTTTTGCTGGATGAGCCTACGGTGGGATTAGATCCGCGCAGCGCTAGGCTGCTCAAGGATCTGCTGGCGGAGCTAGCGCGGCAGGGGGTAACGGTGTTTCTGTCTACCCACATTCTTGAGATTGCTGAGCGGATGTGCCACCGCGTGGGGATCCTGCAGCAGGGGCGGCTAATTGCTGAGGGTAGTCCGGAGGAGCTGCGGGAGCGAGCTGGCCGGGGAGGCGAAAGCCTGGAGGATATCTTCCTCGCGCTAACCGGAGCCGAGGACGAAAGGGAGTTGATCCGGGAGCTGGGCCGGGAGGTTGAAGGAGCATGAGGTCAGAGGGCGAGGGAACAAAGCGAGGATTTTGGTCGGCGGTGCGGATCCTCCTTTGGGCACAAATCCGCTCCCTGGTAAACAGCTGGCGGCAGGCGGGAATAAAGAGCGTGATAGGCTTGCTGGGACTAGTAGCCATCGCCGGGTTGATGGGCTGGGGAGTGCGGAGTTTGGTGGTGGAGGCGCTGGCGTCTGTTCCCCTGGCCTTGGCGGGGGAAGTGGTGGGAGGGGTAGCCGAAACCGTATTCTCGTTGGTATTCTTAGGCGCCCTGGCTTCGCAGGTATTTACGGGTTTGATTGCTGCTTTTCAGAACCTGTACCTAGCGCCTGACCTGGTAATTCTGTTCTCGGCTCCGGTGCCAAGTCGGGCCATCTTGGCGATGAAGTCAATGGTAGTGGCGGCGGGCAACCTGCCCATGCTAGGCTTTTTTGGGGTGCTACCGGCTATAGTGTACGGATGGGCCGTCGGGGCCGGCGGCGGATACTATGCGGTGGCGGCGGTGGCGCTGCTTGGCCTTTGGGTACTGGGTACTTCCTTGGCGGAATTGATTAACCTAGCGGTGATGCAGGTGGTTCCCCGGCACCGGGCCCGGGAAGCAGTTGGGGTGATGGGTGCCCTAGGCGGGCTGGTCGTGTATGCCTTGTTTCAATTGCCTGGCTTGACAGGCGGCGGGCAGGATATGGGCCAGGCGTTGCTGCAAGGAGGTGGCGTGTTGGAGGCGGTGAAGCAGGTTCCTAGCGGCTGGGGCGCGGTGGCGCTGGTGCGAGCGGCGGCTGGAAACCTTGGCGAAGCGATAGGTTGGGCAGTAGCCCTGGTCGGCCTTGGTGGCGGGTTGTATTTGGCAACGCAGGTATTGGTGGAACGGGGGTTTCGCCGGGGCTGGATGGCGGTGAGTGAATCTGGTGGCAGCCGGGTGCGGAGGCGGAGCAGGCGCCTGGGCGCTGGGGCTGGTGCCGGCGGGAGCAGGGAGGCAGGGGTAGAGCGAGCTGCAGTAGGCGCAGGATTTAGTCGGAGATGGGTGCAGATAGCTAGCGTGGCTAGAAAAGACTTGCTAACCTTGCGGCGGGATACTCGGGAGTGGTTGGGGTTGGTTAGTCCTCTGGCGATCGTGACCATTGTTACGTTGCGGACGGTGATGCAAGCGGCTAGAGAGGGAAGCTGGGGCGGTCCTGCTAGCAGCTCCTTGGTCAGCGTGGTGGTGATGCTGGCGGTGATGATGACGGGAGAACTAGCTTCCCATGCTTTTGGGCGAGAAGGAGAAGCCGCTTGGATTTTGAATGTCGCGCCGGTTTCGGGGTGGCCGGTGGTGGGCGGAAAATTAATCGCAGCTGCAATCCCCGCGGCGGTGGCCATGGAAGCTATGGTGGCCATCATTGGCGGGCTAACCAAACTGAGGTTGGCGGTGATGCTGGAGATAGGGGCGGGGGCGCTGTTGGTGGTTCTGGCTTGCAGTGCTATCGGGCTCTACCTGTCCAGCGGCAACGCTCGGTATTATGCCGATTATGGCCGTGGGGGCACAGGCGGCATGGGGATGCTTCTGCTTTGGGTGTATAGCTTCCTGTTCCTGTTGGTATTCGGATATGGGTTGGCGGTGGCCGTGGCTCCTTCCCAGGTCCTACCGGCTGGGTTGGTGGTGCCAGGGCCGGAAGTAGGAGGGCTGCTGGGCTGGCTTGGCCGGATGATGTATCTAGCTATTCACCCCTTCTTTTGGGAGGGATGGCAGCGGCTGGCCTTTGGCCTGGGCTTCTCAGTGGTAGTCTGGGCGGCGGTGTTCTTGGGTTTCTTGCTGGCGACGGTAAGGCGGGTTCGCCGGGGGTTTACTGTGCATGTGGTTTACGGCGGCAGGAGACGGGGGATGAAGGAGGCGGGCTGACGGGGAGTAGGTATGAGGCCAGGCGAGGAAGGTGGTTTGAGGGCTGGCGATGGGGCGGTTGGGGGAGCTGTTAGAGGGGTGGGGAGTTCAACCGGTTCGGGCACCAAGGCCCGCGCTTGAGGATTATGTCTTAGATGAGCGGAAAGTTGTGGGAAGACAGGAAGGAACCCTAAGGGGAATGTGGAAATAGGAGATGGTGATTCTGGCTAGGTGGTGGCAGAGGTGGGTCGAGTAATAGCCGTAGCTAACCAAAAGGGCGGGGTGGGGAAGACTACCACAGCGGTGAATTTAGGGGCGGCCCTGGCCCTGCGGGGGAGACGGGTGCTACTGGTGGATATCGATCCCCAGGCCAATGCCACCAGCGGGGTGGGGGTTAGAAAAGAGGATGTACGGGAAGGCACTTATGATAGTCTCATTGGGCGGTTGCCGCTGCGGGCGGTGATCAGGCCTACGGAGATTGGGGGGTTAGATTTAGCCCCATCCAGCATTCAGCTGGCGGGCGCGGAAGTGGAGCTGGTGGGAGAGGAAAGGCGAGAGTACCGGTTAAGAGCGGCGCTGGAAGGGGTGCGGGGCAGGTATGACTACTTGTTAATTGATTGCCCGCCTTCTTTGGGATTGCTTACGCTGAATGGCTTGGTGGCGGCCGATTCGGTGTTGATCCCCATCCAGTGCGAGTACTATGCCTTGGAGGGTTTGGGCCAGCTGATGCGGACGGTGGAGTTGGTTCAAAAAGGATTGAACCCCGGGTTGCAGTTGGAAGGGGTACTGCTGACGATGTTTGATGCTCGTACTAACTTGGCCATCCAAGTGGTGGAGCAGGTGAAGGAACATTTCCGCGATAAGGTCTTCAAGACCATTGTTCCCAGGAACGTGCGGCTAAGCGAGGCGCCTAGCTTCGGTCAGCCGGTTGTTACTTATGACGCCAGGTGCCGAGGGGCGGAGGTATACCGGGAGCTAGCAGAGGAGGTGTTGGCCAATGGCTAAGCGCAAGCTTGGCGGTCTGGGCCGAGGATTAGAAGCCTTGCTATCAGTGGGCGATGATGAGGGGCGAGAGGAGCCGGGTACGCGGGTGGTGTACTTACGGGTGGAGGATATCCGCCCCGGTAGACACCAGCCCCGGCGAGGCTTTGATGAAGAAAAGCTGGAAGAATTGGCAGCTAGCATTCGCGAGCACGGACTGGTTCAGCCGGTGGTAGTCCGGCCGACGGCGGAGGGCGGATACGAGCTGGTGGCCGGGGAGCGGCGGTGGCGGGCCAGCGCCCGGGCGGGGCTGCGAGTAATCCCGGCGGTTATCCGGGAGCTTTCGGATCGGGAGACTATGGAAGTAGGGTTGATTGAGAACCTGCAGCGGGAGGACTTGGAGCCGCTGGAGGAGGCGGCCGCCTATAAGACGCTGATCGAGGAGTTCAATTTGACCCAGGAGGAATTGGCGCAGCGAGTAGGAAAGAGCCGGTCGGTGATTACCAATAGCCTGCGGCTTCTGACCCTACCGGCGGAAGTCAAAAGGTTGCTGGAGGCGGGGGAGCTCAGCGCCGGGCACGCGCGGGCTTTGCTGGGGCTTGAGGATGAGGACACGATGGTGGCCTTGGCCCAGGAAGTGGCAAGGAGAGGTTTGTCGGTAAGGCAGACCGAGGAGCTGGTGCGGGCTAGTAAGGAAAAGGGATTGGCGCGCTCAAGGCTCGGGGAGGCCGATAGGAAGGAAAAGGAAGCGGCCGACCCAGTGCGGATGTGGTTGAGGAATGTCGAAGAACAGTTGCGCGAGGTCCTGGGTACTAAGGTTATGATCAGAGGAAGGGGTGACCGGGGCCGAATCATTATTGAGTATTTTGCCAGCGAAGACCTTGAGCGGATAGCTGAGGCCATCGCCGGAAAATGTTTCACGTGAAACATTTTTCCTTTCTTCCCATCCAGGGCCATGGTTATGCCGCAGCAGTTTCGGGAAGTCCCCGCCCTGAGCCTTCCTTGCTCGCGAAGCGAGGGCAAAGGGCAGGGATGAAAGGCGGTAAAATTTGTGGCCTAATCTAGTAAAGCGTCCACCTGCAGACAAGCGGTCGGAACACTAACCATGTCCGGTAGCCCTGTGTTCCGTAAAGTCGAAGGGGAGTGCCGACAGACGCAGTACCGTGGGAACCAAGGGAATTCAGGCCTCTCTGAAGCACCGCAGGTTGCTGATGAAGCAGGAAGCTCCTCCTTGAACGTTAGTGAAGGAAGGGGTAGTTCACGAACCAGTACTTCCGTGCCACGTGTCACGCACTTGTGCTACCTGCAGCCTAACCTTGGAGCTGATCGCTTGCTAGCAGCTATAAACTTTACGGGAATTAACGGAGTGGTAATCGCAACCAGCTGGCTTCTGGTTCGCCACCGGATTCATGGCCGCCTAGATCAGCTTCTAGCCATCTTCACCTTGTCGGTGGCTCAGATAGTGCTGACTATGCTCATGGCCGGGACGGTCTTTGGCCTTACCCCCAAGGTGCTCTGGACCCTCAACCTGGGACTGTTGATCCTAGCCGCGGCCACTCGGGCTCGCCCCAAGCCATCGGCCAAACCAGGGCCGCCATCCCCAGGACCCGAAGGGACAGCCATTCTCGCCTGCTCGCATCCAGACCCTGTCTCCAAGCTTGATAGTAGCTACCTGCCCCCAAGTCGGCGGCAACCTCTAAAAGCGCCCATAGGTGAACCCAGTGGGCCAGCTGAGCCAACTATCCGGGCGGGGGCTGGGCCCGCTAAGGCCAGATCCATCCACAGTGAGGCGGCTGATAGAGCCAGGCTTTGGGGCTTAAGCTCAAGAACCACCCCTGCACCGCCAGAGGCTTCTTCATCTGGTGAGTCCTCTGGCCGCGGCAACACTTGGGTGGGTACCGGCGCAGCTCTCTTTCAGGGCTTTACCCTTCCCGCCTGGCTACGGGGCAACCTTTGGGTCCAGATTTTTCTGGCCTTGACCCTAGGCGAATTAGCTTGGCTAATCCTCCTGGGGTACCTCTTCCCGGAGATGGCCTGGGACAGCCTCTACTATCATCTTCCGGCGGTAGTAACCTGGCTCAGGGAACAGCGGCTGGTCCTTACCCCCTACAATATCTGGACCAACGTCTATCCCATGAACACTGAGCTACTCATGGCCTGGATCCTGCTGTTTACCGGTAGCGAAGCCATAATCGACTTGGTCCAGCTCCCTTTTGCTGTGGCCGGCAGTCTCGCTACCTATGGCTTAGGTCGACAAATAGGCCTGGCACCGGCCAACAGCGCCGTGGCTGGGTGCATGTTTTTTCTCACCCCCATCGTCCTGGTGCAGAGCAAAACCTGCTACGTGGACGTGGCCTTTGCGGGCCTATTTCTGGTAGCCTTCTATTTTGCCTTCAGCTACTTCCTGTCTCCCCGGCGAGGCCACTCCCTCTTGGCTGGCATCTCCAGCGGCATCGTCCTAGGCATGAAAGCGTCGGCCTCTGCCTACGTGGCCATAGTTCTCTTCCTTGTTCTGGCTGGCAGCCTTAAGGCGGCTCGCCAGGCACAAAAAGAGGCCTGGGCTTACTGGCTTCGCGATCTCACCTTCTTTGCCTTAGCGTTCCTGGTTGCAGGCAGCTTCTGGTATTTCCGTAACTGGGTTAGCTATGGTAACCCTCTATATCCGTTTACCATTAAGCTTCTCGGCATCACCATCTGGCCTGGCCAGGGCAGCATCGATGAGCTGATTATGCAAGCCAATACTCCACCGCAACTGCAAGGCCTGCCTAGCTGGAAGCAACTTTTGCTGTCCTGGTTGGAATCGCCTGCCCCCTACAACTTTGACCAGCGCATCGGCGGCCTGGGCCCCCAGTGGCTGTGGCTGGAATTTCCGGCTACGCTTTTGGTTCTGGGGCTGGCTGCCCTTCGGCGGGATCTGCGCCTGCTCTGGCTTCTCCTGCCCTTAGCCTTCTTGTTCGTGGTGCAGCCTAGCAACTGGTGGAGCCGCTACACCCTCTTCGTGGTAGCCGCCGGGGCGGTGAGCGTGGCCTACCTGGAGCAATCTCTGCCGCGGTCACACGCCCCACTGCTGCGCATCTATACGTTGGCCTTAGTTCTGGTCTCCCTGAGCCTTAGCTTTACCCAGAGCTATTATCCTCTCTCGGAAGTCAGGCGCTTTCTAACCTTGCCCCAACCGCAGCGGACCTTCTTTCAGCTGGGGTACCATCTCAAACCCTGGGGAAGGGAAGCGGCCTGGGTGGAAAGCATACCCCCTGGTAGCAAGATCGCCATGACCGAGGCCCGTTTTCCCTACCTGCTATTCGGACCGAAGCTAGATAACCAGGTGCTGGTGCTAATGGCTGGCTCCGACGAAGAGATGCTAAAGCGTCTACGGGATTCCGGTGCCCAGTTCTTCTTTACTTCCGAGGCCTCAGAATACAATCTCTGGGCGCAAAAATGGCCCCAGGTGCTGATCCCCCTTTACGCCGCCAGTGACTATGTCGCCTACCGGGTGGACCAAGGGCGCCTGGCCGCCCTCCCGCTTCGCTAGTCTTTGACTTACTGGCGGCTTACCGGCGCCGGTCCAGTTCAACCAGGGGCCTCCCTAACGGGCAGTTACCATAGCCCTTCCTGGCTGACCGGCTGAAGGCGGAGCAGTTCTTTGGTTGCCCGGCGGTGAATTCGACCAAGGTTCCGCCCAGAGCTATCGTTCCCATTACCACCCGAACGGTTACTTTTCACCCAAACGTTTCACCTCTGACCTCCCTTCCTGCAACCAAGCGAATATCGCCAACAGTTGAAAACGGCAGTTAAACATCATTTGCTTTTGAACGTCAAAATTCCGGCATTCTTGCCGGGGGAATAGATCACTCTTTGCCACAATAAATGACCCGGCCAGGTATGACCCGGACTATGGGCCATGGAAATCCGCCATACTTGCTCAGGGGCGCAGAAGTTTAATACAGTTGGGCTGCCCGGGGATTACCGGCACTCGCCGGGGATGGAGGCTGGCGAGCGGCGGGATATAGATGCCGACTGGGGGCAGAAAGTTTACCGGGGAAAGAAAGAAGATGGAAGCCCTTGGGAGAAAGTATTCCCTTGGTTCGGCTACAAGCTTCACCTGGTAGTAGATGCTACCTATGAGATACCGGTAGGCTTTAGTGTAACCAAGGCCTCTGCCGGTGAAGTAAAAGAAGCCCATAGGCTTTTAGAGGAAATGGCAAAGAAAAGCCCCGAGGCCATGAAGAAGTGCCGATATTTCCTAGGGGATCGTGGTTATGACGACGGCAAGCTAATTACCAAGCTATGGGCGGACTACGGCATAAAACCACTCATAGACATTCGCAACCTGTGGCGTGACCGGGAAGAAAACAGATTAGTAAGTGGCCAAAAGAACGTAGTTTACAACTACAAAGGTCAGGTATATTGTCACTGCCAAAAAACAGACAAACGGCCGGCAATGGCCTACGGTGGGTTTGAAAAAGATCGAGGGACCTTAAAATACCGTTGTCCCGCCAGGCACTATGGAACCAAGTGTGCGGGGATAGAAGAATGTCGGGTCAAAAGCGGAGTAAGGATCCCGCTCAAGGAAGACCGGCGCATCTTTACTCCCCTTGTCCGCTCAAGCTACCGGTGGAAAAGCCTCTACAAAAAGCGGACGGCGGTAGAGCGAGTAAACAGCCGTCTGGACCGGGCTTTTGGCTTTGAGCAGCACTACATACGGGGCTTAGAGAAGATGCAGACAAGATGCACCCTGGCTTTAATAGTGATGCTGGTCATGGCCCTGGGGCGGGTAAAAGAAAAGGACAGGAAAAACCTCCGTAGCCTGGTTAAAGCAGCCTAGAAAAAAGTTCGCCAACAACTCAAGCTGACAAGGTTGACACAGGAGTAGCATGCCATTTTTCGTCACTTGATAGAGAAACCTGGGTAATTTTCCGGTGCATGGTACCCTACAACGGGCGCTGAACTTGCTGATGGGCCGGATTCCTTGGGATAATGCCTACCCGCTCTAAGATGTATGGGGCCAACGCAAATTCCTCACCATGGTTAAACATAGCATACAATCTTGAGCTAGGGTATAATAGTTGCTAGGGGAGAAGCGGCTGCGGAAGAGTAGCTAGCAGGCATAAATGCTGACCATGCCACCATTAGGATAGACTTCCCATGCTTGTAAGCCAATGGCCCGCGCCTTGAATATTCTCGCCAGAAGGCAGGCCTAAGCTAGTTACAAATACCTTGAGGAGCTAAGTTGCCAACGATTTGTGAATTTCTCGTTGCGGCTTTGATGCAGAATTGGCGGAGGGCAGAAGCTGGTGAGGTACTACAGCAGGTAAAACCTCCAGAGGGGTGGTGACTAGCAGTGCTACGGGAAATTAGAAACGCATATCCAGTTAAAGACTACCACCTTATCCTTGAATTTGACACCGGCGAATACAAAGTGGTTGACCTGCGTCAGTTCTTAAAAGGGCCAGTCTTTGAACCTTTAAAAGATCCAAGCTATTTTAGGCAGGTAAAGGTAGACCATGAGGCTGGGACGGTTATCTGGCCCAGTGGTGCAGATCTAGACCCGGACGTGCTGTATAGCCGGAGCATCACTCTGACGTCTTCCACAGGTGACTTACTGTAACCTCCGCTGCAGGTGCGCTGGGAAAGGCCCAGATAAGCCCCGTGATCCAGGCGGGATACAGCCCCTTCTCGGGGGGCTGGGATCTACAGCTCCGCTCCTCCATGTCCTTCGACGAGCGCATCTAGTACCCCGTTGTTTCGGAGAGCAAGCGGCGTACTTTTTGTCCCCGCCTGTAGGTAGGAACCAAGGTAAGTGAAAATCGTTCACGTAAGCTGAATGCTAGCCTCCTCTACCCGCCTATGCTAGACCCGTCTCAGTTTGTACCTCAGCCAGCCACCGGGTGGTAACCAACGTAATCCGCATGGGAAGGATCTTAAAAACACAAGCAGAAGATGCTATAGAACGGTATCGAAACCCATGAGACCTCAGGGCTTCTGCACTTGCAGGGGTGATAGTTTCTGCTTTGGGTCTTGGCAAGAGCGATTAAATCTCAACGTTACATTGTGCACCCATTCATTAAAATGTCTTCTATGGGTGGCTGCGTTAATCTGTCTCTCTCGCCCGCAGTTTTCGCTTCTAACATTTGCTTAGCGTAAAATAACCGTGGGATCTCCCATTTCCTCCCATGGAAGGCCAAGGGCCTAAAAAAGTTGAGACCTCATATAGCAGCCTTCTCTAAGTACCGGAGATGAAAATCGTGCCTGAACCAGTAAAGGAGTAACCCTGCGGAAACGGTACCGGCCTGAAGGGAGGGTGGTAGAGCGGAGCAACAGGAAGAACATAGCTTGGCACCATAAGAGCACCCTTTTGTCTCGGTTTCAAGTGTATCTGCGCTTGACCTTTGCTAATCAATAAACTTTCCCCACTTCGGGTTGACACTAACGGAAGCGGAGCAATGGTTGAGATCAGGGCGTTCTTTGTGGTATGATTTGACAGAAGCCCTGTTACTCCCAGGGAGGAGTCAAAATTCTGTCAAGGCCGATATTGCGAATAAAGATAAAGATGACCGTTCAAGAACAATTGTCAACAGATACTATTTCAAAGGAATGGCTCAAAGGGCTGGCCTGTCTCTATACTGGAGGTGAAGGTGTTGCTAGCCCCTGAAGTGAATGCGGACGAACTGAATTTGCCGGTGGAGGTGGCGCGAAAACTGAAAGGTAAGCGAGTAACCATCGTGGAGGTGCGCGAGGGATTTCTTCTCAAACCTGTGGAAGATCCAATTCGTGAGGCACGGGGGATTTTGAAGGGAAAGGGCTTTAACGTAGAAAAATACCTGCAGTCCAAGCAATTGGAAAAGGATCTGGAAACATGAGCGAGTATTATGTGCTTGATGCCTGTGCCCTCATCGCCTTTCTGAACGACGAAGCTGGCGCAGATGTTGTGGAAGAACTGCTGCGAAAATCTAATCATCAGGAGCCCAATTTGTTCCTGCACCGGCATATCTTCATTTTCATACGGCTCATTAGGGTGTCTGGACATCTGTCGTTGGCCAGTTGACAAATTAAAGATAAGAGCCATTGAACTGGGCTGCATTGCGGTTCCTTTCATTCGTACCCTTCACAAAAAACGGTTCCCATTAAAGCAAGCCTTGCTCGCCGTTTTCCATTAGACATTTGCTGCGAGTCCATCCGGAAAGAGCCATACTGTCCCAGGCCAACGCCTCGCTTGATTCACTGTCCGAACGGGAGAGACTTTTAGATGCCGGGGAATACGTTGAGCGGTTATGGCAGGATAACCTGGAGGAAGATGGCATGTACATTAAGAAAACCAGGGTTTGGCAACAGGCCCGTTACTATACACACATGGAAAGGATCTTAAAAACACAAGTAGAAAGTTTTCGCTTCTAACACTTGGCGAATGCTTGCCTAACAGGCTGGCAGGATGGTAATCTGAAACTTGGCGGGCGGGTAGCTTCTACGGGAGCGTTAGAAAGGAGTTTTCTGATGCGCTGTCCTTTGTGCGATGTAAGCATGAAAGAAGTAGAGCGGCGAGGGGTGTTAATTGATGTCTGTCCGGAATGCCGCGGGGTTTGGTTAGACCGGGGAGAACTCGACAAGCTTCTGGCCACGGCGGAGCGCTATGAAGGTGAGCGCCATTGGGAAGAAGAGGCGAGGGCCGGCCGTGGCTGGAAACCGGAGCTCGACCGCGAACGGGAATACCGCGATGACAAGGAATGCCGAGATCGGGAGTGGGGCAAGCGTAAGAAGCGCCGCGGACTTCTGGGGGAGATATTTGACTTCGACTTCTTTGATTGAATGTGCCTACTGCCTCAATGCTTACTCAGGTAGCCGAGCGGGGAATCCCCTGCCCGCCAATAAGTTATCCGGCCGACCACTGTTTCTGCTTCTGGCGAAAGGAGGCTTGGTGGGCCCAGCGTTCTTCGGTGATCAGCTGGCCGAAGCTGCGCAATGGCCCTACCCGGAACCCATGTTTGGCTGCCAGCCGCTCTAGCAAATGAATATCATCCCAAGTTAGGGTCGGCCCGATGCTAGTATCTTGGAAACGCTGCTCCAGGGCTAGCATCATGGTCTCGGCCATGCAGGCGTAGGCTAAGCCCCGCTTGAGCTCAAAATCCCACCCAAGATATGGAGCTCCCGGAATGGCAATTACGCCACCATCGATGACTAAAACGTCAGGTCTCATGGCGCTGAGCTCGGGACTAACATTGGCCGGGCGGGACATATCGCAAATAATCGCCCCTGCCTTCAAATGGTCGGGCAAGAGCAGTTCCCTAGGGCTGTTGGTAGCGGTAATTACCAGGTCGGCTTCGGGCAAGGCCTTATCGAAAGCGATGCTAATCTCTAAAGGTGACCTGGCTACGGCCGAGGGTTGGCCGCCACCCTTGCCGTCGGGATGGATATCCTCCCTTTGCCTCCGCGGTTGGTCCTTGGTGAGGGCTGTTCCTGCCCGGCCGCCTGATCCCGCCATGCCTGCCGGGCTAAGTATGCCTTGACGGCCCAGGCAATCAATTACGGTCCCCGAAGCCGCGCTGGGACGGCGGGGGCCATTCTTGGCTTCCCTTTCGATTTCCTCGGCTATTTTTGCGAGTCGCTTCAAGCTGTGTTCGGGCCGATCCGGGTTGCCCACCAGGATCAGCCGCCCTACCTTCTCGGCCAATAGGAGGGCTACGCCTCGGCCGATGGAGCCGGTTGCTCCCACCACCGCCACGCTTGCCTCCGCCGGCGGCAGGCCGATCTTTTCTAATGCCGTCAAGGCTACTTCAGCCGCAGCCACCACCGTATAGCTGTTGCCGCTGGTTATGGCTACTCCGCGGCCACGGACAAACAGGCCTCCACCAGAAACTACCGAGGTGTATGCGCCCAGGCCGACGATGCTGGCACCGCGCGCTCGCCCTAAATCCACTGCCTGCCGAATCAGCTGTATACTGCTTGAGCGAGGGGCCGCCAACAATTCTTCGGCGGTCCGGGGCACCACTATGAACTCGCCGAGAGCTTTGGCGCCAGCGGCGGATACGATCTCGGTGCTCCCTATGACGAAGGGATCTACCAGGTCGTTCCAGCTGAAGGCTAGCTCCCTCAGTTCATCTTCATTAAATGCCTTGAGGCTGGGATCAAAGTCAACGTAATTTTGCCAGGCTACCGGATGTACCAGGAAGGCGAAGCGGCCTGGTAGAGCGGAGGCCTGCACGGCTAGCGCAGGGGCAAGGCCAGTCACCTTTGCCTGTGGTTGGGGCCAATTGGGCCTGTCATAAGCCCGGCTGGCGCCCAGTTCCGGCTTACTGCCCCGGGTTACCTGTGGTTGACAGGTCTGCGGGTCGGAGGCCTGAGCGGTTCGGTTGGATTGGGAATTCCCGCCCCAGGACTTTGGCTCGGACCCTACTGATGCCGGCGAGGTGGAGCCAACCAGGTGATGGAGAAAGCGAGCCGTATCATAAGTAGCCAAGGCGGAAAGCATCTCCTCGATGGCCGCAAGACCCAGCTGGCATTCCTGCTCGCTGATTACCAGCGGCGGCTCGATCCGCAGCACCCGATTGCCGTTCAAGGTAGGGGCTACCCGTAATCCGGTGACGTTTAAGAGGTAGCTGGCAGCAGCTGGAGCAAGAAGCTCCTGTTCTGCCATTACCCCTAGGAGCCCGTTGGGGAAGGCTTGGCGATGGCAGGTAAATTCTATCCCCAACATCAGCCCCCGGCCGCGAACTCCTACCAGGATTTGGGGGTATTGTTGCTGCAGCCTTTTCAGCCCGGCCAAGAGTTGGGCGCCCCGCTGGGCTACCTGCCGCACCAGGCGCTGCTCATCGGCGGTGAGCCACTCGATCACCGCCAAACCTACCCGGCAGGCCAGGGAATTGGCGGCAAAGGTGGAGGAGTGTTTGGTAGCAAACTCCTCATTATAGACATTTTCCCCGGCAATGCAGGCGCCGATGGGGACAATTCCTCCTCCTAGGGCTTTAGCCAAGAGCAGCACGTCCGGGCAGATTCCTTCCTCCTCGTAAGCAAACAGCCGTCCGGTCCGCCCTAGGCCAGTCTGAATCTCGTCTAGCACCAGGAATACTCCATAGCGGTCGCACAGCTCTCGCACCCCTTTCAGGTATCCGGCTGGCGGTACCACGATGCCGCCCTCCCCCTGGATGGGCTCAACGATAAAGGCGGCAAACTGCTCTTGTCTCCGGGAAGCGTGCTTCTGGAAAGCTTCCTCCAAGGCGTCCAGGTTGCCGTAGGGCACGAATTCGAATCCCTCTACCGGAGCTCCGAAGGCCCGTTGGTAACTGCTGCGACCGGTGGCGCTCAATGCCCCTAAGGTCTTGCCGTGAAAGCTGTTGGTGGTGGCCAGGATCCCCATCCTCCCGGTGGCCGAGCGGCAGAGCTTGATGGCGGCCTCCACCGTCTCCGCTCCGCTGTTGGTAAAGGTGACATATCTTAGGCCCGGGCAGGTGATTTCCACTAACCGGCGGGCTAGCTCCCCTGCGGCGTTAAGGAAAGAAGGTTGGATAAAGCTAGGTTCCAGGTTATGGTGGACTCTCTCAATGGCCTGCCAGATGGGAGATGGGTTGTAACCAAAAGGTAGGGCTCCATAGGCGGCAATGAAGTCCAAGTACCGCCGGCCCTGATCGTCATATAAATAGCAGCCCTCCCCTCGGACAAACTTTTTGTCCAGCTTAATCTGTTCCAGCAGTTGTCCCAGATAGGGATTCACGTATTCTTTAAACGGGTGGGCCACGAAGATCATCCTCCACTTTGCCCTCAAAGCTTGACTACTATCGGCAGCTTTACGCCCTGCGCCACGCGGCCACCGTCACCACCATCTTCAGGTGAAGGGAATTGTTGCTTTAGGACTATCCGGGGCCGCTTGTGCACAGTATTGTGCTCATACATCCACTGGCTATTATATGTGCCTACCTGAAAAAAAACAAGCACCTTTTGGGGGCGTACCGAAGCGCGTCGAGAGGATAAACAGCGTGTCGCCGGGGGCCACGGTATAGAGAATTCCGGTACAGGTAGGCGGAGGTGGCGGAGTCTGATTGCTCACTATGATCGCCCCGGTTGTTCGTGAAGGTAGTACATTGTATGCCAAAGAAAGGGTGGGAGGGCGTTCCTGATCTGGTTGAGCACCCTAGTTGACCTCTTCATCGCGTCGGAAGAAGGGTATGGAAGAAGTCAAAATGATCGTAGTTACAGTTTACCAGCCGGTTTTTGACTTCTTCATAGAAGTCCGTCCCCGGAAGGGGTGTGAGTAGGGAAAAAGTGGCGAAAGACAAACCAAGCTCCCGGCAATACTTTCTAAACTGGAGTCCGGTCTGACCATGAAAGAGGCGTAGATGTCGATGCCCAGCGATTGAATCGCACCGATGGTTTGCGATGGCTTGGCTGGCGCCAATGGCTCCAGGGGCGGGAAGCAGTGCCTGGGCCGGCCCCAGGGGTGGCCATGGGGCTCAGGGTAGGCCGCCCAAGGCCTGCGCCTGCTGGGGCCGGTTGGATGGGTATTGGGAGCCTGATGGGCCGCCTCCTTAACCTACTGGCCAATATATCTTTTGGATCTCTGCCACCTTGTCCAGGGCTTCCTGGATGGGGGCATCTTTAGCGGCAGGAGGCGGCGCTACCGGCTCTACCACTTGGTCCCCAAACTCACCCAGCTCATTGACGATGGCTCCGGTGGCGTAGGGAAGAAGCTCTAAGCTGTAACCTCCCTCCAAAACTACCACTGGCCCCCGGGCCCCTATCATCTGGGCTAGCACTTTTACCTGTCGGGTCATTTCCTGGAAACCAGCACAAGTCACCCGCATTCCTGCCAAGGGGTCGCCGAAGTGACAATCCTGTCCGGCGGAAATCAGGATAAGCTGCGGGTAGTATTGGAGTAAGACCGGCCGGAGGAAGCGCTCGAAGATTTCCAGATAAACCCCGTCCCCTGCTCCCGGCGGCAGCGGCACATTGAAATTATACCCCTTGCCGTCGCCTAGGCCTACCTCATTCGCCTCACCGGTGCCCGGAAAGAGGGGTGCCTGATGAATGGAGAAATAGAGCACTCGGGCATCATCTTCAAAGGCATGCTGGGTGCCGTTGCCGTGGTGGACGTCCCAGTCCAAAATCAATACCTTGTTGAGGCCGTAGCTGTTTAAGGCCTCTTTGGCGGCGATGGCTACGTTATTGAAGACGCAAAAACCCATGGCATCATTTTTCTCGGCATGGTGGCCGGGAGGACGTACCAAGGCCAGCGAATAATCCACTTCCCCGGCCATGACCGCCTCCAAAGCCCGCAAGGCTGCCCCGGCGGCAAGATAGGCCACCCGAACCGATTCTGGGCTAAGCACGGTAATGTTCTGGTCCCAAATGCCGCCTCCTTGGGCGCAGAACTGGGTGACCCGGTCTACGTACGCTTTTTCATGAATGCTCAAGACCTTTTCCTCGGGGGCCGGTTGAAACTCAAGCTTCCGCATGCGCTCAATATATCCCCGCTGCTTTAAGAACTCCATGATGCTAATGAGCCTTTCTTTGCGCTCCGGCCAAGAGCCGGTCTCGTGCAGGAGAAAATCAGGGTGATAGACCAAGCCTACCTTTGGCAAAGCTAGCTCCCCTTTCTTTAAGGCCCAAATTATTCTACCTCAGAACCCAAGCGCTTGTCCCTACTAAGCCGGGCCAGAATCTGGAATTTATGTCCAGTATATCCTAATGTCACAATTTAGCAATAAACAACTACTTGCTGAGCTTGGGGCACCAAGGCGCCGGAGAGTACGCTGATGCCCAGTAGCTTCACAAATACGCGGTGGGCCACTCGGTTGCTTATCGGAGCATGGACGGCTTCCGGCGGTAGCTTAGGGCTTGCTACAAGGAGGTGGCAAGGGAGGCAAACTTTTCTTCGGCTAGGCGCTGAGCCATCTCCAACACCTTTCTTAGCGGTTGCCCGTTTTTTTCGGCGATGGCGCGGCAATCCTCGTACTCGGGCGCCATTACCGATGGGGCAAAGGGGCCGCCTTCGGCCTGCTTCTGGGTGAAGACCGCTGGAGCGCATTTCACCCGTACCGGCCCCCAAGGGGTATCCACCTTAATAAAGGCCCGCGGCAGTTTCAAGCGGGATTCTAGGCGGTGGCGCACCCCTAAGGTAGTGGTCTCGACAAAGATAAGTTCTATTACCGCCAAGCTTTTCTCCAGAGGGCAGATGACCGAAAGCTTGAATCCGGGCCGGTTCTTTTTCATCTGGATGGGAACGAAGGAGACATCTAGGGCTCCAGCCTGCATCAGCCGATCCACCAGGTAGCCGCCAATTTCCGGAGTTAAATCATCGAGATTAGCTTCAATTACCTGGACTACATCAGCCTCGTAAGACCAGGGCGGCTGAGGCGATGAGCTTGGGCCAGCCGCCTGGTTGACCTCCATCAAAAAGGCCCGCAGCAAATTAGGCCGACGCCTTTTGGCGGTGCCGGCTCCGTAGCCTACCTTCAGGGCCTGACCGGCCGGAAGGGGGCCAAAGCGGGAGGCCAGGGTGGTGATGAGGGCGGCTCCGGTGGGGGTAACCAATTCCCCTTCCTCCTCCACCCCGTATACCGGTATTCCCGCCAGCAGGGCGGCGGTAGCTGGCGCCGGAAGGGGTAAAGGGCCATGATGGGAGTTAACCCAGCCGCGAGCCAGGGGCAGGGGCGAGGAGTAAATTGCCTCGGCGCCCAAGAGATGCAGGCCTAGCACCGAGCCCACCACATCGATGATAGCATCTATGGCCCCTACCTCGTGAAAGTGCACTTCCTCAGGGGTGGAGCCGTGGACTTGGGCCTCGGCCCTGGCCAAGCGCTCGAAGACGGCTATGGCTTTTTCTTCTACTGGGGCGGGCAAACCTCCCTCAGCAATGAGCTGTTTGATATGAGAGAGGTGGCGGCTGGGCGGTTCGGTCTCTACCTCCACCTCGACCCTGATGGCGCTGATGCCTCCTTCTTGTAGCCGGCGGTGGTGCAACCGGTACCCAGAGAGTTTTAGGCTCGAAAGCGCCTGCTTCCAAGTCTCCAAATCCAGCCCCAAGTCGGCCAGGGCTCCCAGCACCATATCCCCGCTTATCCCGGAAAAGCAGTCAAAGTAGATGACTTTCAAGGCGTT
Source organism: Clostridia bacterium (assembly GCA_014360065.1). Taxonomy (NCBI): domain Bacteria; kingdom Bacillati; phylum Bacillota; class Clostridia; species Clostridia bacterium. The sequence goes on from JACIYF010000009.1 coordinate 39,014, forward strand.
AACCTCCGCTTAAGCCTTGGCGCCTACCAACCGCTGGGCGGTAGTTATGATGGCATCGGCCAGCATGGCGGCGCCAAACCCGTTATCAATATTAACCACCCCTACGCCGCTGGCGCAAGAGTTGAGCATAGTCAAAAGTGACGCCAACCCTTGGAAATGAGCTCCGTACCCGACGCTGGTGGGCACGGCGATGACCGGGGCGCTAGCCATGCCGCCTACCACACTGGCCAGGGCTCCTTCCATGCCAGCTACCACGATTATCACGTGGGCCTGGCTAATCTCGCTGCCCATGTCCAGCAAACGGTGCAGTCCGGCAACCCCTACGTCGTAGCCTCGCCTAACCTGGTGACCGATGAATTCAGCTGATATGGCTGCCTCCTCAGCCACCGGGAGGTCGGCGGTGCCGGCGCTCAGGACCAAGATGCGGCCGCCGCTAGCGGGCTTTTCTCTTCCAGGAACAGTAATAATGCGGGCCAACTCGTGGTACTGGGGCTCAGGAACCCACTCGGGGGAAGCCGAGGCATTCCCGATCTCAGGTCCGCTGGCCTCTGCCCCGCGAGCGGTGCTATCCATGGCTATTGGTTCCGGCTTAGGTGGCGGCAGCGAACCGGCTTTATCGGCCTGCCCCAGCGAGGCAAAAGCAGCCTTAACTGCCTCAAAAGCTGACCGGGAGGCCCGAGTAGCCAGGACTGGGCTGCCGGCACGATAAAGGCTAAGGGCTATCTGGGCCACCTGTTCGGGGGTCTTGTTTTGAGCAAAGATGACCTCGGGCCGGCCGTTACGCAGGGCGCGATGGTGGTCTACCCGGGCAAAACCCAGGTTTTCATAGGGGAGAATCTTAATTAGCTCCAGCGCCTCATCAGGGGTATATTTGCCAGCTCTGACGGCTTCTAGAACCTCTTTTAACCGCTCGCGATCCATATGATTTGGCCTCCTCGAAAAGCGACTATACTCTATTAGACAGGAAGGTTCCAAAGTCCTTCTCCTTGCCCATGCCGGGTTGGAGCCAATAGTTGACAACACCGAGGTGCCGAGCCGGGTGCGCGGGAAGGCATGGCTAAACCGGCCGCTGGATGAGGCTTAGCTCACCAGCACTATGCTTTGCCGGCCTGGGAGCTGCTTAGATGCCAGGAATGCTTCCGGCCATACTGGCGCGAGTTGCCATTTAATTCAGAAATCGGGACCGGGAGAGGAAAATGCCGAAGGGTGGAGAAATAAACCAGTCTGTGGGTCAATTACTGGCTGAAGAGCCGGCAGCTAGGTTGCGGCGAATGTAGAAGCGGTTAAAGCGGGTGCGGTAATTAAACCATGAGGTGGAACAAGCCATGAACTTAAATCAGCTGTTGCCGTTGGATCCGACCCTGGCGGCGGTGGGGCTGGCGGGTCTAAGTTTGCTTTTTAGCCTAATTGCCATGATATGGGCTCGGCGCCGCCTGCGGCAACAGCCAGCTTCGGAGGACGCTTCCCTCATTCGGCAAGTAGAGCGCAACCGCCAAGCCATTGACCGTGCCCTTCAGGATATTCACCGTTGCCAAGAGGGCATCGACAGCTGCCGCCGGGAGATTGCTGAGGACCGCTCCCAGCTGGCAGCCTTGGCCAAAAAGCTGGAAAAGAGCCTCAAGCGGGTAGGGCTGGTACGCTTCAACGCCTTTCCCGAAGCTGGGGGAGCTTTAAGCTTTGCTTTGGCGCTCCTTGATGACCACGGGAGCGGGGTGGTGATTTTGACCCTGCACAATCGCGACGATTGTCGCACCTTCATTCGCCAGGTCCGCCACGGTAATTCGGAGCAGCGCTTAACCGCCGAGGAAAAGCAAGCCATCGAGGAAGCCCTCGCAGGAAACCATTGAAAACGTGGTTGCGCTGCGGCTAAGAGTAGCCGTCTTTAGGGGAGCGCTGGTACGACCAGCCGCTCACGGTTTGAGGCTGGGCCAAGCGGCGGACCAGCAATCTGGCCGAAGATATATGTTTTTTGGACGAGAACTGGGGATGTGGATGGGGGACATGATCCTTTCAGGGAAAAGAGTGAGTAAGCGGCTTAGGATAGCAATGGGGTTGGCCTGGGGCGTAATAGTCGCCCTAGCCAGGCGTGGGTTGTTTCGGTTGCGGCCGGGCCGGGGGGAAGCTCGCAGCCGGCGGCGAGACTATCCCTCTGGGCTGGCGGAGAATGATAAACAAATAACCCTGATGCTGGTTCCCCACGGGCGGGGGCGCGTACATAGCTTGGTATTGCCCCGTTGGGCATTACGTTTAGCCCTGGGGGCAGGGGTAGCGGTATTGGCTTTGGCAGTTGGCCTGGGCATTTTCCTGGGAAAGGCCCGGAGTGAGATTGCCCGCCTGGAGAGCTTACGCCAGGTGAACCGTCAGCAGGCCCAGGCTATTGCCGAGATGGAGAGCCGGGCCCAGCAGGCGGAACAGCAGCTAGAGAAGGTAAAGGAACTGGATCAGCGGGTTCGCAGCCTGTTGAACCTTTCACCTGACGGGACCTCGGCGCCCAATGCTGACAGCCGCACCGACTTATCCTCCCGCTCCCAGCCGCCGGGCATGGGAGGGACGCTACGGAGGAGTTGGCTCCAGAGCCAGGACCAAGCGGGAGCAGGGCAGGAGGAGCGGCTGGGGCTCCTTGATCAAACCTGGCGGGATCTCCAGCTGGATGCCCAGGCCCAAGCCTCAAACCTAGCCTTGCTTGAGAAACAGGTTAAGGCCAAGCTCAAGTACCTGGCCTGTTTGCCTACGGCTTGGCCCGTTCATGGGCGCATCACTTCCCCCTACGGCTTGAGGGAGTCCCCTTTTAGTTCTCGCCGGCAGGAGTTCCACGATGGGCTGGATATAGCTGCGCCCTGGGGCACAGTGATCACGGCAGCGGGCGATGGGGTGGTTGTGTATGCTGGTTGGAAACCGGGGTACGGGCGGATGGTAACCATTGATCACGGCTACGGGTACAAGAGCTCGTATGGCCATGCTAGCAGCCTGTTGGTGCAAGTGGGAGAAAAGGTGAGCCGAGGGTCTCCCATCGCCCGGGTGGGAAGCTCGGGCCGCAGCACCGGTCCCCACGTGCATTTTATGGTGGAAATCAATGGCCAGACGGTTGATCCTTTGCAGATCCTTGATTAGGGTCGGGGCAAGGCTGAGCGGCAAAGTCACCTAGGGGCAAGGCAGCAGTGGTTTCAAACCCCAATGGGCAGGTGAAGGGATTGTTTGGAAAAAGCAAAGAGGCGGTAGCGGTTCCAGGGCGGGCGGTGCCGGGCCGAGTGGAGACCCTGATCGGTAGCGAATGTAACTTCGAGGGACGGCTGGAATCCCAAGGAGCTATCCGCATAGAAGGCCGTTTTGAAGGAGAAATTAAGACCGAGTCCGATGTAATCGTGGGCGAAAAAGGTCGTACCCAGGCAAACATCGAGGCTGCTAATCTCTTTTTGGCCGGTCAGCTGCAGGGCAACGTGGTGGTGAGTGGCCGGCTGGAGATTGCCTCCACCGGGCGCCTGGAAGGAGATGTGTGGGCCCAGGTGATCAGCATCGAGCCTGGCGGCTTTTTTCAAGGCTACTGCCACATGTCGCAAGGCTCGGCGGGAGCCACCAAGGCCCTGCCTTCCAGCCAGAGTACCAGTGAGGCTAGGCTGATTGGACTAAACCCGGCCGAAAGCGCGGACAACGACTAGGTCCCAGGCTGGGGAATAGCGGCTGGGGTATCAGCGGGCCTCAGCTAGAAGCAAGCTATCTGTAAAAGGGGTTGTCAAAATGTTCAAATGCCCCCGCAGGCCGGGGTACCCAGGGGACGAAAACCACGGCCCGGACTGGACATTGCCCTTTGTGGATCGCAATCAGGCCGGCTGCCTACTGGGCCAGGCAGTGGCTGCTAGTTTGGGGAAGCTGCCGGTCAAAGAAGGTGGGTCGCCGCCAGAAGGCGCCTCGGGCGCCATCGCCGCCAGCCAACCGCCGCTAGTGCTGGGCATTCCCCGGGGTGGGGTGGTGGTGGCAGCTCGGGTAGCCGAAGCTATCGGGGGCGAACTGGATGTAGTGATTTCCCGGAAGGTAGGCGCTCCTCGCAACCCGGAGCTCGCCATTGGCGCTGTGACCCCGGACGGCATCGCCTTGTGGAACCGCAGGCTACTTGAGGATCTGCGTTTAGATGAGGAGAGCCTTGCGCCCCTGGTAGAAGCAGAAGTCAAGGAAATCAGCCGCCGCCTCAGCCAATATCGATCCCGTCCTCGCCCGCCCCAGCTTAGCGGGCGGGTACTGATTCTGGTAGATGATGGGTTGGCTACCGGTTTCACGGCCTTGGCGGCCCTTCGCTACCTGGCCCGGCAACAGCCCACCCGTTTGCTGTTGGCTATTCCGGTGGCTCCGGGGGAAACGGTAGATTTTCTCCGGGGAGAAGTGGACGAGCTTATTTGCCTTGCCACCCCGGAACCCTTCTATGCGGTCGGCCAATTCTACCGCCATTTTCCTCAGGTTACCGATGCCGAGGTCATCCAACTGCTCCAAAGATAACTTGTCCCCCCAGAGCATTATCCTCATCCTTGGTGGTGTCGTTATTAGTGACATGGGGGCTCGGCCAAGATGGAGCCGGATGGGCGGGGCATAACCCTATAGCTGGCTGCCCATACTAAGACGGGATCAAATGATAACTTTTCGAATTGAGAGGGTGGGTAGCATTGTCCAGAGCAACCGGTAAGCCGGTAGTAGCTGTAGATGAAGATTTGGCGCCAGTACGGCAGGAACTTGAGGCCCAAGGTTTTGACGTGGTAGGCATTGGCGAAGCTCCCTGGGAGCAGGTAAGCGCAGTAGTGGTCAGCGGTAGTGCCAACAACCTTGCCCAGATGGAGGATATCCACACCAAGGCTCCGGTCATCGACGCCCGGGGAAAGACGGCCCAAGAGATTGCCCGAGACTTACAGGAACTAAGGTAGCCCTTGCCCCTCGACCCCAGCATAAGTCTTGGCTTTTTCTTAGCCGAGCCTAGCGCAGGGTATCGGTGGGAGCTAGAGCTGGCATCGGCGGCAGGGCTCCAAGCCGCTGGTAAGCCCAACAGATGGCTTCGGCAATGCGGTTAGCCATTTTCACCACCGTGCTCAGCCTGGTGTTCTGAAGCACCAAGTACTCCATATAGCCTCCTACGTTAACGGTTCCGGTTAAATGCAGTTCCCCCACTGACGGTAGGTTTTTCTGAACTCCGGCTCCAGGCTTGAGCGGCCCTGGGGCCAAAGTTATATAACCAACACTATCGCTTGGGCCTAAGGAAGCATCGATGGCCACTACCAGGGCTTCCGGATAATGCTCTTCAATATAGGCTAGCCAGTGGTGAAGATTGGCAGCGTGCACCGGCTCATCTAGGGTGCCCAGTACCTGGATGGCGCCGTGGGAGAGATCTTTTAGGCGGCTACCCACCAAAGGACCAAGGCTATCGCCGGTGGACCGGTCGGTGCCAATGGCTACGATAACAAGCGGTCGCCTGCCATCGGGGTTAAGAGCTGAGAGCTGGCGGATCAAGGCCTCCCCCAAGCGCTCCACCACGTCCGGATCTTCATAATGGTATTTTATCTTCTGGTTAAGGGCGGCTTCAGGCAGCGCTGCCGCCGGACGATGCCACCAAGAGAATCCGCCCATGACTTCCACCTCGCTTAAATTCCTCTCTCAAACCGGTCCATTTACTTTCCCAGACCGGGTATCTAGATTATATGCATTTTCAGCTAGTTTAATACTCGGCAACGGTTGGGCATGAGGGCTTGGGCTTAGGCATAGGTTGGTAATGGGGCGAGGTGCAAGACTAGTCTTTCGCCGGCGCAGCGCCCCCGGCATGGGAGACATTTCGGGAGCATTTGCGGCGATAGGGGAGGGGTAGGTGATGGAAGAAGGGTTGGCCGGGGGCAAAAGCGCTCACCGTAGCGCTTGGGGCGTAGCCCTAACTTATAGCGGCACCATCGTGGGCGCCGGTTTTGCCTCTGGGCAGGAGCTGGCCCAGTTCTTTGGCCGCTATGGCTGGACCGGGTTGCTTGGCACGGTGCTGGCGGGGGCGCTTTTTGCAGTTCTGGGGTACTTGAGCTTTGAGATGGGGCGGAATCTGGGATCTGTGTCCTACCGGCAAGTTTTGCTCCGCTTGGCCGGTCCGGCGGGTAGGATCCTGGACGGGTTGACTTGGGTATTTCTTTTGGCTTCCCTGGCCGTCATGCTGGCGGGAGCCCGGGCGGTTTTCACCCAGCACTGGCATGTTCCTGATCACTGGGGCATTTTGGCGGTGGCGGTGGCGGCGATTCTGGCGGTGGCTTGGGGTAACCGAGGCCTGGTGCGCTTCAATACTTATCTGGTGCCGCCTTTAATAGCCATCATGATGGGCCTGGCCTTGGTAGCGCTGGTGAGCCGGACTGCCGACCTGACCGAGCCGATGTTGGAGTGCCCGGGGTTGGAGGTTTTGGCCGCCTGCAACCCCATAAGTCTAATCGGCAACAATTGGATATTAGCCACCTGCCTTTATGTAGCCTACAACATGATCATTGGCTTTGCGGTGTTAGCCAGCTTGGGCGGGCAAATGCCGGCGGCGGCTGGGCGGGGAACGGTGTGGGGAGGCATGATTATTGGCGGGTTGGCGATGGTGGCCACCGCAGCTATCCTATCGGCTGGAGAACCGGCCCTGAACAGCGAGATCCCCCTACTCACCGCCCTGGGGCACACCGAGAGGTACTGGCAGCACCTGTATGCCATGAGCCTGTTGGTCGCCCTTCTGACTACTGCTGCTGGCGATGCTTATGGCCTGATTGCGCGCATGCAAGAATATCTTGCTTGGCCGGTAGGTGCTTGCCTGGCTTTGATCCTGGTGCTTGTGGTGCCAATTTCCAACTTTTCCTTCAGCTGGCTGGTGGGAGTAGCCTACCCCCTGGGTGGGTACCTGGGGCTAGCGCTAATGGCCAGCGTTGTCTTCCAGAGCATCCGAGGCCTAGTGCTGCCGCGCCGGCGGTTATGACTAGCCCAACCTGGGTTGGCAATTTTGTCGAAGCGGGAGGAAAATGGCTATGGAGAGAGAATATTTGATCGAAACCGGCACTTTCGACGGCAGGGAGAAGTTGTCATGCCAACCTGGCTCAAGCGCTTGGCGCGCCGATGCCTTCTAACTTTTTTAACTTTAAGCGTAACCTTAGCGGCCTCAGCTTGTTCACCCTGGACCCGTTCTGTCCAAGCTCCACAGGCGGTGGAAAAACGAGCTGCCGATTTGCGAGCCAAACGAGGCCAGCCCGGGGCCGCACCCTCAGCGCCGCCCCGGCAGGCAGTAATATATTACGCTACCGGCGACGGTCGCTATTTACTTCCTTTGACCGTAGAGGTGGGGCCAGGACCCAGCATGCCTCGGGTAGCGGTGGAGAAGTTCCTAGCCGGTCCACCCCAAGGTCTGGCCAAAAGCCTGCTTCCGGTGGAGATGAAACTTAGAGATTTCTGGATTGATGGAGATACCGCCTATGTGGATTTAGCCGGCGACCCGATTGCTTGGGCAAAGAAGGCGGATCCCCAAAGCTTGAAGCAGGCGCTCCAAGGCTTGGTGCTTACCCTCACCGACTTTTCCGGGATCCACCAGGTCCAATTGTTGGTAAACGGCAATTCCCTTCCTTCCCTAGGAGGAATAGACCTGAAGGCGCCGCTAGGGCGGCCGCTGTGGATAAATCCCTTGCCGCCTACTTCCGGCAAGGCCCTTGGCGGCCCGGTAGTAAGGGATCAGGAGTCGGAGGCGGCTAAAGGCTTATGGCCGGGAGCTCGGTCGGACTGGTCAGTTGCCGAGCCGAGTTGGGTTACCGTCTACTATGCCGACTCGCAACTTGCTTACCTGGTGCCAGTGACAGTAGGTATAAGGGCTGGCGAGGAGCCGATGAAGGCGGCGGTCGAGGCCCTTTTAGCTGGCCCTCCCAAAGGGTCAGGCTTACTTTCACCGATCCAGCGGGATACCCGCCTGCTTTCTCTGAAGGTTAAGAACGGCTTGGCCACTGTGGATCTCACCCGCAAAGCTTTGGAATACGGCGGGGGCAGCGCCAACGAACTGTTTTTGGTAAATTCTCTTCTCCTTACCTTGACCGACTTTCCTGGAGTTGAGCAGGTGCAGCTGCTCTTTGGTGGCCAGAAGGTGGAGGTTTTGCCGGAAGGGACCAATGTTGGCCAACCCCTCTCCCGCCCGCCCCTGAATCCTGTCTCTTCCCTTCCTGCCAAATAGCTAAAAACAGAGAGTAGATAGCCCGGCCTGGCTAGTGATAAATTCTTGCTGGCTACATACAATATGGCTATAAAGGTGCCTGAGCAGGTTAGTCTAGCCCCGGTTGGGACGAGGAAGGGAAAGTGGCGGCAGTGAACGGCTTTGACTTTTTCTTTATTTTCTTCATCATCATGTCGCTTCTGCCGGTCGTTAGACAGCGGCAAATTGCTCTAGCCCGGATGCGGCTTATCCGCCAGCTGGAGAGGCGGCGGGGAACGCGGGTCATTACCTTAATTCACCGCCAGGAAATGATTAGCCTACTTGGCCTCCCCTTAAGCCGCTACATCAATATCGAGGACTCAGAGCAAGTGCTCCGCGCTATCCGCCTTACGCCCCCAGACCGGCCCATCGACGTCATCCTCCATACTCCCGGGGGGCTGGTGCTGGCCGCCGAACAGATTGCCCGGGCCCTATCCAAGCACCCGTCTAAGGTTACTGCCTTTATCCCTCATTACGCCATGTCCGGCGGCACCCTGATTGCCCTGGCAGCCGATGCCATGGTCATGGACGAGAATGCGGTTTGTGGACCGGTGGACCCGCAGCTAGGGGAGTACCCGGCCGTCTCCATCCTCAAGGCGGTGGCGGCCAAGCCGACCCATCGGCTAGAAGACCGGACCCTGATCCTGGCTGATGTGGCTGAGAAGGCCATGGCTCAAGTAAAGAGGACGGTTCACGATATCTTGCTGGATAAGATGGACCCGGAGAAGGCGGAGGAAATCGCCCAAGCCCTGACCGAAGGCCGCTGGACCCACGATTACCCCATTGGGCCGGCCCAGCTGGCCGCTTGGGGGTTGCCGGTAAGCACCGAGCTGCCCCCCGAGGTGTACTTGCTGATGGAGCTCTATCCTCAGCCGGGGCAGCGCCGGCCTTCGGTTCAGTATGTGCCGGTGCCCTACGACGGCGACCGGGATCGCCCCCGACCCCGTCGGTAAGGAGGGGGCAGGGGAGCGCCTCATGCAGCTAGTTGCCCAACCAGGTTGCTCCGCCAAGGATTACGGAGCCGACCCAGTACCCAAGTTTTGACCGGGGTATGGGATCAGGCGACTGGGAGAGAAGGGGGCTGTCCCCAAGCTTTGCTTGGGGACAGCCCCAATTCTAAGATTACCCCAGGATGGCCTTTAAGTCCTCTTCCGGAGTGCTGATCAGCTTAATGCCGTAGTTGTCCTGCAGCACCTTGACCACATTGGGGGTCAAGAAGGCTGGCAGGGTGGGGCCGAGG
>JACIYF010000010.1 GCA_014360065.1 Clostridia bacterium
CCCCGGCCCGGTTGGCGCTCAGCCAGAGTCGAACCAGACAAGGCAGGTCGCTCCACCTTAACTTCCATGTTGATCATCTCGACCTAATTCGACTCAGATTGCTTACATGATTTTAACACAACCATTGAGCTTGAGAGCGACATCCAGCAGAAATTTCTTCGTAAAATGGCTGGCAGGCGGAAGGAATTTCAACCCAGCTGGAGAATATCATATTACCAAACCAGGCAAAGGGATTGCCTGAGAGCGGCTGAAGCCGCTAGAGTCAGGATCATGGGGCTTGAGAAACCGATAGTCAGCGCACCCGGAACATAGCTGCAAGGGCCGGCGGTAGCGGCTAGCTAATGCGCCAGGGTCCGCACACCGGGAGCATAGCTCAAAAGGGAGTTTTGGCAGACAATTACATAGGTTAGTACTCGGCAACCATGGAGGTGCCATTTTCCCGAAGGGAACGGGGCCACCATGGTTTTTGTTTACTCATCTGGAGGAATAGGCAATGGGTTATCCGACACTTGATCGCTATGCTGAATTGGATTCGCCCATCCACCGCCTTGACCCTAGGGTCAAGTGGGTAGCAGCATTGGCGCTGGTAGTAACCATCGTCACCTTGCGCTCATGGTCATCCCTGCTGACAGCCATTGTTGGGGTCGTGCTGATAGCCTGGGTTTCGCGCCTACCGGTAACCTATATACTCCGGCGCTTGCTTCTAATTCTCCCTTTTGCTGGAGTAGCTTGGCTGCTTTTGCCTTTCATTGAACCGGGAGCAATGGTCCTACGGGTATCTGTGCGGGGCCTCTTCAGTTTGGCTATTACTTACCAAGGGCTAGAGCACGCGGCCATCCTTTCCCTGCGAGCGGCCGGGGCCGTCATGGTCTTGACTATACTTACTTCTACTACTAAGTTCCAGGCGCTGGTCCGCGCCCTTCGGGACCTCAAGGTTCCCTCCTTAATGGTGTCCCTGCTGGAGTTTACGGTGCGCTACATTTTCGTGTTGGCAAGCGAGCTCCAGCGCATGCAGAGGGCGCGCAAGGCCCGCGGGTTTGTGCCCCAAAGCATCTTTCGTCCCCATACTTTCCGGACCCTGGGGCAAACCATCGGCCTGTTGCTATTGCGCTCGTTGGATCGAGCCGAAAGGGTGCACCAGGCCATGCTAGCTCGGAGTTTGGCCGGAAGCAAAGCTACGATGCCAAGATCTGAACTAGCTCCTCGCCCAGGCATGAGTGCTTCTTCGGTTCGGACCGCTGCACCGCTGGCAGCTTGGCAGCTGCTTAGCCGGCAGGACTTGCTCTGTATTCTGGTGGTTACTGGCTTGATATTCTTGTTGGTAGGTTGGGATCGAGGGGGCTTGATGCTGTGAGCGCCGCCATGCCCTCAACCAACCATGCTAAAGCCGACCAAGGCCAGGAAATTGCTATTCAGGTAAGGGACCTACACTACCGTTACCGGGGCGGGCACGAGGCTTTGCGGGGCGTATCCCTGACCATTAAAAAGGGTACTCGGGCCGTCTTCTTAGGCCCCAACGGAGCCGGGAAATCGACTTTGCTCCTACATTTCAACGGCACCTACTTGCCCTCTCAAGGTCAAGTGGAAGTATTCGGCCAGGAGATCAATACCCGCACGGAAAGCTGGGTCAAGAGCCAGGTGGGCTTGGTTTTCCAGGATCCCGACGACCAAGTATTCTGTTCCACCGTAGAAGAGGATATCGCTTTCGGACCCACCAACCTAGGCTGGACTCCTGAGGAGGTACAAAGGCGGGTACAAGAAGTGGTGGCGGCCTTGGGGCTAGAGAAGCTAGCCCCAAGGCCGCCCCACCAGCTGAGTTACGGCGAGAAAAAGCGGGTAGCCATTGCTGGCATCCTGGCCATGCAACCTCAAGTGATAGTCTTTGATGAGCCCACCGCTTTCCTGGATCCAAAGAGCCGGTTGGCTGTCTGGAAGATCATGGACAGCCTAAGCAACCAGGGAAAGACGGTGATCGTGGCTACCCACGACGTTGATTTGGCAGCCGAATGGGCCGAGCAGGTATTCGTGCTCAAGGAAGGGAGGTTGTTGGTAAGCGGAACCCCGGACATCCTTACCGATCGGGAGGTGGTCGAGGCAGCCGATTTATCTTTCCCCACCGTTACTGAGGTGTTCCGCCGGGCCGGGCAGCTAACTGCCAGCGCTCCCCAAGATCACGGGTTGAAAACCATGGGGGCAAAGAACCTCCCCAAAACCATTGCCGAAGCTGCCCAGTTGATTGCCGGCCTCTTGGCCTCGCTGCCATAGGTGCCAGCCAAGGGCTCGCCCGGGCTGAACTTGACAACCTCGTGCTCGTCCCAAGCCGGGCAGAGTTGACGGTGCTCGCCGATGACCAGCGGAACCAAGCGAAGGCCAAGTATCGCCAACGTAAAGAGTAAGGATACCCCGGTGGGGCGGAATGCCAACCTAGGAAGGCTCGGTTAGCGCTACCGGGCCAGCAGCCTAAACCGAATATAATCCGGACTGGTAACCATGGAGGTACCGCCCTTCCCGGGGAGGGAAGTCGCTTGCCCATGGTTTTTTTGTACACAGCCTGTGCGGCTACGATACCCCAGCCGCACAAGCGGAGAACGAAAAAGGCACGTAGGGGGCTGGTCCGGAAGTGACATTAAGGCGACAGCCACGCCCGGGTAACAGCGAAAACGGAGACGGGGCAAACCAGCTACGGACATAAAGGTCCAATTGGTCGGGAAGCTCGCCGGCAGTTGAGGCAGAGCGGAGGAACAGCGGACCGGCCAGCCGAGAGCAGACATATTCTTCTTAAGAGGAGGGCAAGAGAAATGCATATTCCCGATGGTTTTATTGATCCCAAGACCTGGATCTCATCAGCAGCTGTCAGCGCCGGGGTGTTAGGGTATGGGCTGAGAAAAACTAGGGAAAAGCTGGGGGACCGGCAAATCCCTACCATGGGAGTAATGGCCGCCTTCATCTTTGCGGCCCAGATGGTCAACTTCCCCATCATCGGTGGCACTTCCGGCCACCTCATTGGCGCCGTCCTAGCCGCCATAGTCTTAGGGCCATGGGCTGCTTCCATAGTCATGACCACCATTTTAGTGATTCAGTGCCTGGTTTTTCTCGATGGCGGGCTCACCGCCCTGGGAGCCAACGTGCTCAACATGGCCATAATCGCGGTCTTTGGAGGTTATTATACTTACCGGTGGCTAACCCGGCTCATCAAATGGGAGAGATCTTGGTTGCCCGCTACCTTCATCGCTTCCTGGCTCTCGGTACTCTTGGCCGCTAGTGCTTGCGCCCTGGAACTGGCTTGGTCAGGAACTGTTCCCCTGAACGTAGCCCTGGGAGCCATGCTCCTTTGGCACCTTTTCATTGGTTTGGGTGAGGCTATCATTACTACCGCCATCGTCGCCTATTTGGTCAACGCCCGCAAAGAACTGGTTTTGGACCATAGCGCTAAAGTTTGAGCAGGAGCACCGTTTGGTCTTCTTACCAACGACGCCGGCCGAGCTTTCGGGTAACCTGGCCAAAGCCAAAGGTCGACACAGCACCAATCTAGCGCTGAGCGGAGAAGGCGGGTGCCAGGCAGCGCGTTCAATTAACTTCTTTGCGAGAGGTGGTTAAGTTGAAAAGATATATCTGGATTTGGTTGGTGGTGGCTTTAGCCGTGGGCGCACTGCTTTCTCCCTTTGCTTCGCCCAACCCGGACGGGCTGGAGAAAGTAGCTGAAACCCACGGGTTCATCGATAAAGGCGTAAGCTTGATTGCCGCTCCCATCGCCGATTACCTGCTACCAGGAGTAGCGAACGAAAAAATTGCCACGGGATTGGCCGGCATAATCGGGGTACTGATAACCTTTGCAGCTGTATATGCCATCGGCAAGGTGGTGACCAAGCCTAAAGGTTGACGGAAAGGCCGCGGCCCTACCCACGGGGTGGGGTAGGGCCGCAGTCGATTGCACCGCGTCATCTGGCCAGCTAGGGGTGATGAGGCTTAGCAACCGTGCTGGCAGTTGTGGTGGTGGCTGCTGCCACCGTGGTCACAGCTACTCTCCCCAGGCTCTAAGGTTCCTTGAAGATAGGCACGAATGACATCGTCCACCGGCCCGGCTACGCCTAGGACAGTATCAATGTTGTGCTGGCTAAAAAGCTCCTGAGCACGCGGGCCCATACCCCCGGCAATAATGCAGGTGACCCCTAAATTGCTGAGGTACCCGGGCAGGAAACCTGGCTGATGCCCGGGGTTGGGGATTACCGTTTTGCTGATAATATTGCCGTTTTCCACTGTAAACAAGGTATACTCCGGGCAGTGGCCAAAATGCTGGGAAACCAGATTACCCTCCGATGCAACTGCTACTTTCATCCAACTAGCCTCCTCAGAGAAAACATTCATTTCTAGCCGGAGCCTGGCGTATGGGGTAACCCTCAGTGAACATTGTTTTCCAGCGCTTCCACGACCTCGGGCATTTGGCCCTGGTATTTCTCGATTTCCCCCTGGTCGCAGAGGGCAGCCAATTCAGGGTCCAAGGGGAGGCTACCTAGGAAAGGTACCCCGGCGGCCCGGGCCACTTCCTGGGCACGGGAAGGTCCAAATACGTGCAGTACCTCTCCACAGTGGGGGCAAGTAATGTAGCTCATGTTCTCCACCAAGCCTAAAATGGAGACCCCCATGGCCTCTGCCATCTTCATGGCCTTCTTGACCACCATCACCGCCAGCTCCTGGGGTGAAGAGACAATGACCACGCTGTCCAACGGCAGAGACTGCATTACCGTCAAGGGAGCATCCCCCGTGCCCGGGGGTAAGTCCACCAGCAGGTAATCCAATGGACCCCAAACCACATCGGTCCAAAATTGTTTTACGGCACTAGCAATCAGCGGTCCCCGCCAAATCACCGGGTCATCCTCGCGGGGCAGGAGCAGGTTTAAAGACATGATCTCGATGCCGCTCTTGCTCTTTACCGGAAGCAGGCCAAATTCAAAGGATTCGGGCCGGTCCTTGATCCCGAATATCTTGGGAATGCTAGGGCCAGTTATGTCGGCATCCAGCACCCCTACCTTGTAACCCTTACGGGCTAGGCTCACGGCGACAAGGGAGGTGACCGAGGATTTGCCTACCCCACCCTTGCCGCTCATGATGGCCACCACGTGGTGAATATCATTCATCTGGTTCTGGGGTAGTTTGCCCGGAGCTGCTTCTTGACTAGCCTGGTTATGGTCGGCCGCTTTGACCGAGCAGCCGCTTTCTCCACAAGTGTTGGAGTCGCAGCTGGTAGCGCTGCAAGCCGTGTTATTACCGTTGTCCGCCATTTCCTAGTCCCCTTTACGCCATCTGGTATTGGCAGAGCAGTACTAGTCTGTCCGTACCGTGCCTCTACTACTATAGCCAAGCTAATGAACATATGTCAAGATACAATAAACGGGCAAGCAGATGTCCCCGCTCAGGCCAAAAGCCGAGCTTGAACCTCCGCCCACATGGCCTTAATCTGGCGGGAAACCTCCCGATCTTGGTAGTCCTTATGAACTACCACCGGCTGGCCGGCTACCATGGCTTTGACCACTGCCAGATCCACCGCAATCTTCCCGACTACTTCTATCCCTTGCTCGCGGCAGTATGCTTCGATCCGCGCCGTATTTTCCAGGCAGAGATCGTAGCGATTAATACATACTAAAGCCCGCACCCCAAAGTGCCGACAGACGGCTAACACCCGTTCCAGATCGTGTATTCCCGACAGGGTCGGTTCGGTTACTATCAAAGCCATGGAAGCTCCTGAAAGCGATGAGATCACCGGGCAACCAATTCCTGGAGGACCATCGGTGATAATCAGGCTTTTTCCTTGGGCTTCTGCCAGCTCCCTGGCTTTCTGCCTTACTAAAGTAACCAGCTTGCCAGAGTTGGCCTCACCTATGCCCAGCCTTCCGTGCACTAAGGTGCCATAAGGAGTATCGGAGACCATGCACTGCCCGGATATGACTTCTTCCATGCTTATGGTTTCCGTTGGGCAGATGTGATAGCAAACCTGGCACCCTTCGCAAGCAGTAGGATCCACTTTAAAGTCTCTGATGGCTTCGAACCGGCAAAGGGAAACACACAGGCCGCATTGTAAGCAATCTTCTTCCTTGATAACTGCCACTCGCGAAGCCCGGAAAGGCTCCGCCTCCTTCAGCGTGGCCTCCAACAAAAGGTGTAAATTGGCCGCGTCCACGTCGCAGTCAGCCAGTACTGCTCCGGAGTTAAGCGCCGCCAGCGAGCCAACCATGGAAGTCTTTCCGGTTCCGCCTTTACCGCTTATGACTACCAGCTCTCTCACCTTTCCCACCCTGCTTTACCACCTTCTCATACAAGGCCACGAATTGGGATTCCCAGGCCCGGTTATGGAGGACTATAGCCTCTCCCCGAGCATAAAAACGGGCCAGCTCCTGGTCCCAGGGTATGCGCATTAGGATCGGCAGATCTTGCTCGTGGCAATAATGTTCCACTCGCTCATCTCCCAGGTCAGCTCGGTTAATCACTACTCCACAGGGAACAGCGAGCCTGCGGAGCATCTCCACCGCCAGGACTAAATCATTGAAACCAAAGGGCGTGGGCTCGGTAACCAAAATGCAAAAGTCCGCTCCCCTGACGGTTTCGATGACCGGGCA
The DNA here is from genome assembly GCA_014360065.1 of Clostridia bacterium. Taxonomy (NCBI): domain Bacteria; kingdom Bacillati; phylum Bacillota; class Clostridia; species Clostridia bacterium. The sequence goes on from JACIYF010000010.1 coordinate 6,612, forward strand.
GGAAGTTCCCGGCGGAGCATCCAGAATAGATACCCCGTCCGGCTTCACCTGCTGCTTTACCGCCCGGATTGCCGGGACTGCCATGGCCTCCCCTGGGTTGAGCCGGCCCTGGATTAGTTCCAAAGGGTCCCCTCCCTTACTAGACCCAACCGGCGCTCCCTGGTCAACCAACCCCACCTCAAGGACTCCAATCGGCCGCTCAACCTCCTTTATGGCCCCCCGAGGGCAAAAGCGCGCGCAGCCGCCGCACCCGTGGCACAGCTGGTCAAATACCAACACTACCTCCTTGGCCACGGCTATGGCATTGAAAGCGCAAACTTGAGCGCAACGCCCGCAGTAATCGCATTTTTCCCGGTCGACCTCAGGCACCGGGATGGACACGGGCCAAGATTGCCTTACCTTCGGCTTGAGAAAGATGGCGGCGTTGGGTTCTTCTACGTCACAGTCCAATAATTGAATAGGCAACAAAGGCCGGGAGCGCCATAAGGACAGGGCTAGGTTGACAGCCACCGTCGTCTTGCCCGTGCCGCCCTTTCCGCTGGCAACCGCAATTCTCATGGGCTTTCCACTCCGCACCGCAAATAACCATCTGCTCCATCCATGCGTCTTTTGTAGGTAGTTAGGAGCCCAGGGCTCTTTAGTCTGCTTTCTCGGCTCGATACTCAGGCCTTTAGCTGCTGGCCCTGGTCTACTGGACTTTGGTCCCTCGCCCCAGGCCCCTAGCTAACCAGCTCTACTCTCCTTCTTCCTGGCCCTTGGTTTCTTCGGACAGCTCCCCCAGGCGCTTCTCCAAAGCCTTCATCTGCCGGCTTAGTGCCTGCATCTGGTCTTTCAAGAAAGCCTTTTCCTGCTCGGTATCAGGAACGGCACCTGGACCCGCATAGGGACCAGCGTAGGGCGAGTAGGGTCCGTAGGCGGGATACGGTGGATATGCCCAAACCCAGCCTGGCCAGGCACAGCGCAGACCTAAACCACGACCACGGCCTCGACCCATCCCTAGCCCTCGGCCGAACCCAAAACCCCAGCCAGCTACGGGGTTCGCGAAGCCTGGCACCGGATAACCGGAACAATATCCGGCTGCCCTGCCGGTTCTCGGTCCCATTCCCCAAGGACCAGTCCTATCTCCTCTAGGCATATTTATCACCTCCTCCAAAGCCACTTTCTCGTTGGCCACCATCCCGAGCGCTTGGCCCTGCCAGGCAGTTTGCCCAATTGGTCTCGCCTGGTTCAGCTTCGACCGAAGCCGGTCCTGCCCCGGCCCCTTTGTGCACCCCCGCCTCCAGAGCCCCGGCCACCCATGCCAAAATGGGTACCTACGGTAGATTCCGGAACTGGCCTCAGGCGACGCTCATTAAAGGCCACCGCCGTATCGCGGACTGAGCCATGACTGGCGTTATAAACTTGAATCCCCGCTGAATTCAGCACCGCCATGGCATTAGGACCAATGTTACCGGTGGCCACCGCATTGGCGCCCAGATCCACTACCAACTGGGCAGTTTGGATGCCAGCTCCCCCGCTGGCATTGGCCCCAGGATTGACAATGGCCTCCCAGGACCCAGTATCGAGATCTAGGACGACCAAATAGGCGCACCGGCCAAAGCGGGGATCAACCGGAGATTCAAGTTGACTGCCCTGAGACGTAACCGCTAGTCTCACCGTTTTTGTCCTCCCTTGCTTACCCGGCTGTTAGCCCAAACGGTTCCCAAGCCGGCCAAGATCAAGCCTAGCTTGCACTAGTTATTCTGTTCCTATGCCCAAAACCATTTTATTATGGTAGTGGACATATGTCAATAATGGAATTTAAAAATGTGGAAGGTGATAAAGGTTATAAGCCCATAAAGCTTATAATTACTAGGATTAGCTATAGACAGCGGTTACTAGATGCGGGTTTTGGTAAGCGCTCACGGTTGCCAGCACGCGCGACCGGATGGAGATAGTCTAGAACGTGAACCTGGTTTTGGTGAGTGCTTACGGTTGCCAGCACACCTCAGGTGCGGCGAAACTCTACGTTGCAGCTAACCTGGGCAAAGGTTTGCCGGCGCAGCCAGCTCACTTGGCCATTGCGGGCCAGTTCCTGCACCAGTTTGCGAATCTCCTGGTCGACTCTGGCATCGATTTCCATGAACGGCCACAAGAAATCTCTGAGTTCATTTTGGACCTCCTCTATGCTCTCCTCCCGATTCACATTCCACTCCTGGAATTCAATGGTCGGGTGATACCCCCAAGCATAAAGAAGATGGAAAACATAAAGGGCATCGCGGGAATAGGCAGGCATTTCCTTCCCTACTACCCGGCGCCAAAGCTCCTGGTGGATAGGATCCCGGCGCTCGCTGAAGCTAGCATAATAGATGGCATGCCGGCAGGCCTCCAGCATCTTTCTCAAGGTAGGCACGTCATGGATGGCAGGAGTCAGGGGAGCCAAAACCACATCGAAGCGCTTCCGCCAGCCCAGCTCATCCAGGTCTACCTCTTCCCAAGCCAAGGCCACTGGTTCAATATTACTCACCTGTTCAGCCGCCATTCGCTCCTTAAGAAAATGAAGCATCCTTACCGAAGGGTCAAGGGCCACCACTTGCTTAGCCCGCCGCGCCAACAGCAAGCTGTAATTCCCCGTTCCGCAGCCAATGTCTAGAATCTCAAGCTCATGGGCCGGCCTCAGTCCCTCCTGGTGACCTAGCCAATGGATAATATGGGCAGCCCGCTTTTTACCCTCCTCGCTGGCGGTCCGGCGGGCAAAGTGATCGGCTCGATGATCCCAGTAGGCTACCCCCGAGCGCTCGGGACGCTCAAGGCTAAAAAGGGTACGCGAGCGCTCCGCTTGCCAGGCCCGTTCCCAAAAGCCGGCGTCCATTAAGACATCACCACCAGCCAGCGCTACTTTCCCCACATGGTCTTTTTCTACTAACTGCATCGGCCTCACCCTTCCTACTTGGTGCTAACCCATTGCCGCTTGGTGAAAAGGTCGTGGTCCCCATTTGATCTGATCCCAGCTCAGCGTTCGATGCCAGGTCGAGCTTCTACCCCCTGGTGATAGTAATGTTTAATTTCCAGCATCTCCGTCACCAAGTCGGCCTTAGCCACCACCTCGGGCGGAGCGTACCGGCCAGTAAAGATTATTTCTACCCCATCGGGTTTAGCCTGCATGATTTCTAGCATCTCTTCAGTTGTAAGCAGGTGGAAGTAATGGGCAGTGTTGATTTCATCAAATATCACGATATCATATTCCCCGGAAAGCATTGCTTCCCGGGCTCGCCGCAGGCCTTCCTTAGCCATACGGACATCTTCTTCGGCAGGGGGATTCTTGACATGAATGAAAGTATCTTTGCCGTACTGCTCAATAACTATGTAGGGAGAAACCATGGCCGCCGCCTTAAGCTCGCCGTATTGCTGTCCCTTCATAAACTGCCCAATGTAGGTTTTTAGGCCTCGGCCCATGGCGCGAAAGGCCAGCCCCAATGCAGCCGTAGTTTTCCCCTTGGCGTTACCGGTGTACACCTGGACATAGCCTTTTCCCAAAGGGTTGTCCTTGACCATTGCACCTCCCACCTCACTATCTTTAGTCTCTCCGACTAACCCTTCCCCAACTCCCTAGACCTTCCGTCCCGGCTGCCTGAATCAGTTGGATTCCGGCTTAGGTCCTTTCAATAACAGAAAAACCACGTTAGGTTGTGCCAGCTCCTTACTGGGTGCAAACCTCCGTGGCCTGCTTCAGATACGCATATCATATTCGGCAGCCAATCTTAATCTCCTTCTTAAGTTAGATTTAAAATCGTAACCTTCGTAATTCGGTCCGCTCGTCTTCCTTGCCTTAACCTGCTGACCATATGGACGCTCTTGATCTGTAGTTCCGAAACCTCTCAGACGCTACGGTTTCCAATGTCGGCAGCCCCGCAAAGGTTCCAGCCACTATAATTACTACCACCCAAATGTAAGCTTGAATCAGTTCATCGTTTACCAATTGGGCCCGGGGAATAGGTTACTGGTCTCCGTAGCCAAGCGCCAGGGGTGGGTATGGATAATTAGGGATTGGCCCCGGAGATACCCACCAATAGTTAGGCGGCACGCTTGGGCGTATTCCACGGCCAAGGAAGTGGGCGACGAAAAGGATAAAAGGATGGGAATGCCCACCCGGGCCGCCTTGGTGACCATCTCATAGCTGGCCCGGCCGGTGGTGACAGCAATCAGCTGGTCCAACGGTAAACTCCAAATCAGGGCATGGCCGATGACCTTGTCCAGGGCATTGTGCCGGCCAATATCCTCGTGCAGTACCAACAGCTGGCCGCAGGCATCAAACAGGGCGGCGGCGTGCACTCCACCGCTCCCCCGCTTGACAGTCTGGTGGGTAGCTATTTCCCGGCGTAGGCCGGATAGAACCGCGGGGCGTACCTTGAGGTTGCTTTCCACCCACAGTCGCCGGGATCCCGCCTTTTCCACGCCGCTATCAGCATAGGTAGGCCCCTCCCCGCTTCCGGCCCCATCACCAGCTAGGGAACCATTCCTTGCTCTGAAACCAGCCTCAGCTTCTGCCTCGGGCCCAACCTCAGCTTGGTCCCCGGCGAGCGCCCCAGCCTTAGCCCCAACCTTACCTGAGGCCTCGGTCTCAGCTCCAATCTCCAGCCCTGGCCCAGCAAGAAGTCCAGTGGACGGCCCGCTCTCCCGGGCCCCATCCCCCAGGCCGCCCGGTCCTGACTTAAAGGTCTGGGTGCGCCCGCAGCCAGATCGCAAAAGCAGGGTCTGATAGTCTTCCACAACTTGCTGGCGGCCGGTGACCCGGCGTGCCAGCACCCGCACCCGGTTAGCGTCCTCAGCCAAAGTATCCTCAGCCAGAACATTCGCCTGCTCAGCCCCGAGAGCCGACCCCTGAGTCTCTGCCAAAGTAGCATCGGGGCTGACTTCGGCTGGAGGTTCCCCGCAGTGGTGCACCAACAGAATATCCTGGAAGCCCCCTACTAAACCCTCGCTCACGCAAAACCCTACCGCCAGCTCCTTGTCAGCCCCGGGAAGCCGCATCAAAATCGCTCGGATTTCTCCGTTTAGTTCCAAAGTCAAGGGTTCCTCCACGGGAATGGAAACTGTGGCCTCTTGAGCTCGCCCCAGCTCGATCTTTACTGCTCGGCAATCCACCAAGGTCCGAACCAGCATAAAACCACACCCATAATCTTTGTTTTCATTATACCGTTTTTGTTCCTTGAGGGCTTGCTGCGAGTGTCAGGAAACAGTTACAGATCCCCCGGCTAAGCTCCCGAGCTTCAGAATGGGCTCGCCTGCCATAGGCCTGGGCTCGCTTTTCCCAAGCCGTTCACCAGCCAAAAGTTTCGGGAAAAATCGCAATCCTCAACCTCAGCCACGGCTAGGTATTGCATGTCATAGGTTGGTTAACATAGCAACAAACAAAATAGGGAGCAGATGTGTTGCTGCTCCCCATTTTCATCTGTTCAAGCGGCAGAAGGCATCGCCAACCTCCCTAGACTTCGCCGCACCTTTGCATGAGCCGCTCCCAGTCCCGGTCTACCTGGGCCTGGATTTCCTTGATCACGTGCTCGTTCTCAGGTGTGAACAAGTGACGGAAACGCCCCTGGGGCTTCAGCCACTCCTCGATGGGCTTGGGCCGGGATACCTTTTGAGTGAGGCGCCACTCGCCCTTCTCCACCTCAAACAGCGGCCAGAACCGGGTCTGTACCGCCAGCCGCGCCATCTCAATGGTCTTCTCCATGGGAAAACGCCAACCGCGGTGGCAAGGAGCCAAGATGTTCAGGAATACCGGCCCTTCCTTGGAGTACTCCCAGGCCTTCTCCGCCTTGGCGATGGTATCGCTGTAGTGGGAGATGGACATCTGGGCGGCATAGACCACGTTGTGCTCAGCGGCGATGAAGGTCAGGTTCTTACGGGCCTGAGCCTTGCCGAAGCTGGCTTTCCCCACCGGGCTGGTAGTGGTCCAAGCGCCCATGGGAGTGGAACCGCTTCTCTGAATGCCGGTGTTCATATAGGCTTCGTTGTCGTAGCAAACGGCGATGAAGTGGTGGCCCCGCTCCAGAGCCCCGGAAAGGGATTGGAAGCCGATATCGTAGGTCCCACCGTCGCCACCAAAGGCAATGAAGCGGATATCCCGGTCGATCTCTCCCTTAGCCTTTTTCACCTGATACATGGTCTCTAAGCCGCTGGCGGTAGCCGCTGCGTTTTCAAAAGCATTATGCAGGTAGCCGCACCGCCAGGAGCTATACGGATAAATAGTAGTGGAAACCTCCAAGCACCCGGTAGCGCAGGTAACCACCGCCTCGGCCTCAGGAGGTAAAGCCAGCATGATCTGACGCACCGCGGTAGGAGCGCCGCATCCGGCGCACAGGCGGTGGCCGGGAGCCAGAAGTTCCCTGCGGGTTGCCAATTCCTTGAGATTTGCCATTTTGCTCCCCCCTATTCCCTGAGCCCCAGGTATTTGATTGGCTGTTCCACCTGACGTTTCTCGGCCATGGCCCCTACTTCTGCCAGCGCCTGCTCCACCAAATGGACACTTAAGTCGCGGCCGCCTAGGCCATAGATGTAGTCCACTAACAGCGGCCGAGCTGGGCTGTCGTAAAGGGTAGCCCGAATCTCGTGGTAGAGGTGGCCGCCGTAGCCGCCGTTGAACATCATGGAGCGGTCAAAAACCGCGATTACCGGGAAGCGGGACAGAACCTGGGCTAGTTCTTTGCCCGGCCAAGGTCTAAACACCCGAGGCTTAAGGAGCCCAATCTTACGCCCTTGGGCCCGCAGGCGGTCAATCACCGATTTGATGGTGCCAGCAGCGGAGTTTAGGGCTACGACGCATTCCTCGGCATCTTCTAGCCGGTACTCTTCCCAGAGGCCATAGGTCCGGCCAGAGAGCTGGCTGAATTCCTGGCTAACCTCTTGGATCACCCCTAGGGCGTCCTGCATAGCCTCTTCTTGAGCCCGTTTAGCTTCAAAGTAATAGCCGTAAAGACCATCGAACATCCCCATACCCATGGGCTGGGTTAAAAGCGGCTGGCCCGGCACATACTCGCCGATGAACTGTCGCACTTTGTCATCATCTTCGATCTGTACCCGGTCCACAGCATGGGAAATGATGAACCCATCCAGGCAAACCATCACCGGCAGCCGCACAGCTGGGTTCTCAGCGATCCGCACCGCCTGAATGACGTTGTCATAGGCCTCCTGGGCGTTCTCGGAATAGAGCTGGATCCACCCCGAATCCCTGGCCCCCATGCTATCGGAATGATCGCAGTGGATGTTGATGGGCGCCGATAAAGCCCGATTGACATTGGTAAGAACTATAGGCAGCCGTAGGCCGGAAGCCACGTAAAGCTCCTCCCACATCAGAGCCAACCCCTGTGAAGAGGTGCAGGTCATTACCCGACCGCCCCCGGCGGCAGCCCCTATGCAGGCGCTCATGGCGCTGTGCTCGCTCTCCACATTGATCAGGCCGGTGTCTACTTCGCCGTCAGCTACAAACTCGGAAAACTTCTCCACGATGGCGGTCTGGGGAGTGATCGGGTAAACCGCTACCACATCGGGATTGATTTGGCGCATGGCTTCGGCAACGGCATCGGTCCCTACTACAGCAACTGTTTTTGGCATGGCTCTTCCTCCTTCCCCAGACTAATTAGGCGCTACAAGCTTGGTTTGACTGGCGTCGGGCATTTTTCTCTTCAGCCTGAGCTTGGGCCTCCTCGACTAGCTCCAGCGCCCCCACATTGCACTCCTCGGCGCAAATGCCGCAGCCTTTACAGTGGAAGTAATCGATCCCCACCATCTTGCCCTCCTGTACTTGAATGCAGGCATCGGGGCAATAAATAAAGCACCGCAGACAATGGGTGCACTTATCGTGATTCCAGATGGGCCGACGAGATCTCCAGCTACCGGTGTTGACAGCTACCGAGTTTCCAGGCTCGAGACTAGCCAATCCCATCGGGTGCCTATGCCAGGGCCACTTGTCTATATCACGCACATCCCATTTCACTGCTCTTTACCTCCTTGTAGGCTCGCTCCAAAGCAGCTAAGTTGCCCTCAGTAACCTTGGCGCTGAATCGCTTACCAAAGGACTCCCGCACGTAAGCCAAGGCCTCATCCAAGGGCATGAGATCCAGGATCTTCACCAAAGCCCCCAACATGGGGATATTAGGCATGGCCCGTCCTAATGTAGTCATGGAGATGGCCGTGGCATCCACAGTGTAGACTCTGTCCGAGCTAAGGCCAAGCTGGGAAGCTACCTCCTGGGGAGCCGCAGGCGTATTTACCAGCACCACCCCATCCGGGGTTAAACCCTCGGTAACGTCAACTACCCCGATTAGAGTTGGATCTACTACCACCACCACATTGGGGTCGGAAACGCTGGTATAAATGGAAATGGGCCGCGCGCTCAGGCGGTTGAAGCATTGAATGGGCGCGCCCATCCGTTCCGGCCCGTACTCGGGAAAAGCTTGAAAGTACATATTGCGGGTTAACGCCATTTCCGCCAGAAGCTTAGAAGCAGTAACTGCTCCTTGGCCGCCCCTGGCATGCCACCGAATCTCTTCCAGCTCTCTCACCCTACGCACCTCCTAGACAATCAGCTTTAACCCTTACCCACCAACAACAATACGGCCCCAAAATTATACAGCCGCCAACGGCGGCACGAACTACGCGCCGGCCTGTTCTTATCAGGCAAGAAAGCCCGGCACCTACCGGCCTATCAAGTGCCCTGGGCACAAAAAAACCTAACCCCTTTGTGCCGCTCCCTAGTCGCCTGGTCGCCAGGCCAATTGAAAAAGATTCATATGGCTTGGATCAGACAGGTAGCAGCTACTCGCCGGGCCCACGCTCACTTATGCCCTAGCGTCTCTAGCCACGCTTAAGTATAGAATAGTGGATTATTAGCGTCAAGGACAAGCTCCCCCGACACTTCACTAGATTGGCCGTAGGAGCGATGACCCCGGAACAACTACCCAACAACTAGTGTGGCTGCTACGGCCGAGCCCAGCGCTTAACCGCTTGGCAACTACGGCCTGGCAAGGCGCCTAGCTGAAGCTCTTGGTTGAGGGCGAGATGGGTCGAGATGGGTAAGTTAGCAAGCTAAGGCCTAGGATTGGGACTAGGCGCTCTTGGGATTGCCCAGGCTAAAAAGAAAGGGGCAGCATCAGCTGCCATACTCCCATGATACTTTACTCCTCTTCTGTTAAAGCCACACAATACCTGGTATTTGCGGTTTCACACCGGCGAGGTTAGGGCCGGCCCCCTAGGGGATTATCAACACCTGGCCGGGGTAGATGGTGGTGCTGGTCAGGCCGTTGGCGGCCATGATGGCTTCAGCGGTGGCGCCAAACCTTTGGGCAATCAAGTAAAGGGTATCTCCTGGCTGCACCGTATAACGGGTGGACCTGGGGCTCGGTGAAGCCGGCGCTCCCACCGGGATGTTTAGGGTCTGGCCCACGTAGATGGTGGTAGTGGTGAGCCGGTTGGCGGCCATGATCGCCTCCACGGTGGTACCGTAGCGCTGGGCCAGGGAAAATAGGGTCTCTCCAGCTTGTACTACGTGCCGAATCGTTCCTGGCACTGGCGGGGGCGGTGGAAGCGCCTCGGCAACCGCAGGTATGATTAAGACTTGGCCGGGATAAATGGCGGTAGAGGTAAGGTTGTTAGCAGTAATGATGGCACCGACGGGAACTCCAAATCGCTGCCCGATCAACCACAAGGTGTCGCCAGGCTGGACCACGTAGGTGCGGCTCACCTGTCCAGGTACGTAACCATCCGCAGCAATCACTACCCGCATTCCCACCCATACCTGGTCAAACAAAGCTTCCACATCGGAATTGTACATGCGGATGCAGCCATTGGATACTTCCCCGCCAATGCTCCAAGGGGCATTGGTGCCATGAATGCCGATCCCGTTTTCGGTAACCCCGAGCCACCTGGTACCAAACGGCCCGCCCGGATCCATGGCCGCATTTAAAATGGAAAAGGTGCCCGTGGGGGTAGGGGTAGCCGGCTTACCGATACCCACCGGCCAAGCTCCCAGCTGGGTGGTATTCTCCAGAAGTTGCAGCTGCCTCCGTCCTAAGCTCACTCTAATGTACCGCTCCACCTGGCGCATTTCTGGCAGGCTGCTGTCGCTTCCACCACTACTGGCGCCCGCGCCGGCATCGGCGCCGGCGCCGTTATCCGCCTCAGCTCCAGAAACCACATAAGGTACAGGCAAGGGAGGCAAAGGCCGCCCTCCAAACAGGCGGCGCCAGGTCCGGAACTCAATCTCTCCCGTCTGCGGTAGGCCAACAAAAGCTTGAAACCGTCTCACCGCCTCAGCGGTCCGATTGCCGTAAACGTTGTCAACGTACCCGGCATCATAGCCCAGCATGTTGAGCTGCTCCTGGACCAGCCCCACGTAGTAATTTCGCATAGTCGGGCGCAAGACTACAAAACCGTTGCTCATACTTTCACCCTCTTCGAGATGTCGGCAAAACACTTAGCCTGAGCAAGTTCGAGCATTATATGTTATGCCAACCGAAAGAGGGTTGTTAGCTGGCTCCTAGCTGGCAACTGAATCCGGATGCCTTACTCGGGGCTAGAGCCGCTGACTGGATAAGCGGCAACCGCAGTGGCCAGGGTGCCATTTCCGGCTACGTAGTAGGCAATGCGCAACGCTTCCCGGATTTCAGCTTCGGAAGCCCCCAAGATCCGGGCTCGACCAGCCAGCGCCTCCACTACTTCCCTGGCACCGTGGGCAGCATCCAGGGCCATGGCAATCAGCACCTTGGTCTTGGCATCCAAAGCTCCTGGTGCCATGGCCAGCTCGGCCAACTGACTGGTCACCTTATAAAGCTCCGGGTCCTTTTCTTCCAACAGTTTTATGAAACCTGGAAGTGCATTGGCCATATTCATTCCTCCTTGGAACTAAAAGGATGTGAACGTAAATCATGTTAGCACGGTTAAAGTCTTAAGTCTACATGTTCAGGCGCCAATGCATGAACCTAGGCTTCTGATCTTGGATGAACTCACCAGCGGCCTCGACCCGCTGGTGCAGAAGCGCCTGTATGAGCTCTTACTAGAGGAAAACCGCAAAGGCGTGACTGTCTTCTTCTCCTCCCATGTACTCTCCGAGGTTCAGAAGCTCTGCCACCGGGTCGCCCCTCTCAAAGAAGGCCGGGTGTTGCGTATAGAGGAAATTGAGGCGCTTCGAAGCCGGCAGTTTAAGAAAGTGCAAGTGACCTTCAAGAGCCCGGCCGGCTCGTTGCCGGAAAACCTGGAAGGTATAGTCAACCCCAAGGAGGAGAACGGCGCCATCAGGTTATTGTTTAATGGCGGCATCGATGCCCTCGTCGCCATCAGCGCCTTCGTGGCCTATATGATGTCGGTATACCAGTCTTCGTTTGCCGGGGCCGGCAGCGGTGTGGAGCAATTTACGACCATGCTATTTATGCTACCCTTACAAGCTCCAGCCTCCTCTGCTATTGGTGAATTCGGCGAAAAAGGTTGCTAAAGGATAAGCCCCTGCTAGCCCAGCCAGGCTGTTCGCCTTCTCTATAATTTAGGTTTGGGTCTGCAGCTTGGGGCGGGGGTAGAGCCCGGCCTCCTTGACGATGGTGGGGACGATGTCCTCCCACATCACCGCCATGATGTGCACTCCGGCCACCCCAGGGATGGTCCGTAAGTGCTTAATCTGCTCGATGCAGATAGCTACTCCCTCAGCTTTAGGATCTTTGGCCGCCTGCATCCGCTGGACGATAGCGTCCGGCACTATCATTCCTGCCACCGACTGCTGCATGTACTTGGCCGCGCCAACCGATTTGATGGGCATCACTCCGGCCAGGATAGCTACCCGCTTATCCAACCCTCGCTCCCGCACCATGGCCATCCACTTTTCAAACCGCTCCATATCAAAGATAGCTTGGGTCTGGATGAAATCGGCCCCAGCATTAACCTTTTTTTCTAAACGCAGTACCCGAAACTCAAAGGGATCGGCAAAGGGATTGGCAGCAGCGCCAATGAAGAAACGGGGCTCGGGCCCTTTTATTTCCTCTCCGCATTGGAACTGCCGCTGGTCCCGCAGGTTCTTCACCATCTGTACTAGCTGGATGGAGTCTAGGTCATGGACATTTTTGCTCTGGGGATGGTTGCCAAAGGACTGGTGATCCCCGGATAAGCAAAGGACGTTGCGCAAGCCCAAGCTATAGGCGCCCAACAGGTCGCTCTGGAGGGCGATGCGGTTGCGATCACGGGTGGTCATCTGGATAATGGGTTCGGCTCCACAACTTTTGACGTGTACCCCGGCAGCAATGCTGGAAAGCCGGACGATGGCGGTCTGATTGTCGGTAAGATTGATCCCGTCCACGTAGTCCTTGAGCAGGTTGGCATACTTAATAATGCCATCGGGGGAAGCATGCTTGGGCGGGCCTACCTCGGCCGTGACCACAAACTCTCCTTGGGCCAATAGCCTTTCTAGATTGCTTTCGGTCTTGAGCGTCATCCCAGCACCACATCCTCCCGGACCACACGGCGCGGTCCCCCATCCCGAGACTGGGACCAGTCCTTAGGCGGTTGGATCTCTAAAAGCAGGTCTAACTTGCCTAAACTTTGCATGCGGTCATAGATTAGCTGCCACGCACAAGGGACATCCTTTTTAACCTCGCACTTGCCGTTTTGGGACCCGCCACAGGGACCGTTGAGAATGCTCTTGGAGCAACGGATGATGGGGCAGATGCCGCCAGTCTTGTAAAGAATGCATTGTCCGCAAAGGCCGCAGCGCTCCTCCCACCGACCGTGTTCCACTGTACCCCCGGCAAACTTGGTATCCAGCGCTGGTACCACCCATTTGGGATAGCGCTCGGCCAAAAACTGTACTCCCACTCCGCACCCTAAAGAAAGGACAGCATCCACATCATCGGTGACGTAGGGTGCCAGCTCCTCCACATACTCGGGATCGCACTGGCGCGTGAGGGTAACTTCCACCGTTTCCAAGGAATCCCCGTCCTTTTTGCGCTCGATGCGCAGGGCGCTGGCCAAGATCCCCACTTCTTTTTCCCCGCCGGCCAAGCAAACGGTCACGCAGCCGCCGCAGCCTACCACCAGGATCTTGTGGCATCCAGCAATGAGGTCGACTATTTCGGCTATGGGCTTCGGCTCAGCAACGATCATTTTCTCCCCACCCATTTCTGTAGTAACATCGATTAATTTCCAAACTTAAGCGCTCAAGCTGGCTCCATGGCTCCACTAGGACCAAGCCAGCTTGCATCAAGCCCGCCTGCACCGCCTAAAACCAGCTCCCATTAAGCGCTCTTGACTCGGCCGTTTACCGGGCTGGGGCCGAGCTTCTTGATGCGCTCGGTAAACTCTCGGGCCACTTCGGCAAAGCGAGAACCCATGGAGGCAGAAAGGTTATACATCTCCAGCCTTTCGCCGCCGACCCCAATGGCATCGAGCAGCTTCTTGGTATACTCCACCCGCTTCCTAGCCCGCAAGTTGCCTACTAGGAAATGGCAGTCCCCTTCCAAGCATCCCACCACGTAGACGCCATCGGCCCCGTCCTCAAACGCCTCCAGAATTACCCGGACATCGGTTTTCCCCGAGCAGGGGATTTCGATCAGCCGGACGTTGGCCGGATACTGCAGACGCATGGATCCGGCTAGGTCAGCTGCCGAATAGGCGCAATAATAACAGCAAAACGCTACGATCTTGGGCTCAAAAGCCACCTTTTACACCTCCTCAAACAATCCCGCCGCCTTGGCCAAAAGCTGGTTATCCTTATAATGCTGAAGCTGAATGGCCTTGGCCGGGCATTCGCCGGCGCAAGTCCCGCAGCCTTGACACTGAACCGGATCAATCTCCGCCACGTGGTTGTCGTTGATGCGAGGCACGTGATAAGGGCAAATCCGAACGCAAGTAAGGCAAGCCGCGCACTTAGTAGGATCGACCACCGCTACTACCCCGCCCACCAGCAGCTGATCGCGGGAAAGGATGGTGCTAGCTCGCGATACCGCCCCTAAGGCCTGGGAGATGGCCTCCCCTAGGAACTTGGGAGAATGGGCCGATCCGGCCATAAAGATTCCCGCCGAGGGAAAATCAATGGGCGCCAGCTTAGCGTGGGTTTCCACATAAAAACCATCTTCATTGACCGGAAGCTTGAGCAGCGAGGCTAGCTTAGCCGCCTCCGGCGGTGCCACCGCCCCGGTGGCCAGGACCACCAGGTCGGGCACAAGCTCCAGCACCCGACCCGAGGCGGGATCATAAACTTCCACCTCCAGAGCGCCCCACTCTTTCCGGCGCTGGGCGGCATGATTGCCTGCGTTAGCCCCTTCTGCCGCCAGATCAGTCGATTGGGCCAGCCTGACCTGGGGCTTATGCTCGGGATCATAATTAATGAAAATGATGCCCTCTTCCCTAGCCTTTCGGTAGTAATCCTCCATGAAAGCGTAGGTGCGAATATCCCGGTAGAGGATGAATACCTGGGCGTCAGGGTTAGCCTCCTTGAGCTTCAAGGCGTTCTTAATGCTTTGGGCGCAGCAGGTGCGGCTGCAGTAGAGCCGGCCTGGCTCCCTAGAGCCTACGCACTGGATAAAAACAGCGCAATTAAGGCCATTGCCACCTTCATAGCCAGCCAGGAATTCCTCCAGCTCCAAATTGGTAAGGATGCGAGGATCCTGCCCATAGCCATATTCTTCGGGCTGGTATTCTTGGGTACCTATAGCCACAATAATGGCTCCGTGCTCTAGTTTTACCGTGCGCCGCGCCGTTTCTTTGCCAGAGCGAGACCAGGCAATGGTGGTAACAAAATGCCCTTGGTGGCCGCTACAGTCCTCTATCTCGGCTCCCGTGTAAATCTCAATCCGGGGATCAGCCTGGGCTCGGGCAATGAGATGGTTCAAATAGCTTCGCACATCGGTGCCCTCAAGAGTGGTACGCAGCCGCCGGGCCATGCCTCCCAGCTCCGGCTCCTTCTCAATTATATAGGAGCCAAAGCCCTGTTCCGCAAGGGCCAAAGCCGCCACCAATCCGGCCGGTCCGCCGCCGATGATCAAAGCCCGGGGTACCACGCTGACGGCCTTTAGGTGCAAGGCCTCATGGGTCTTCACCTTGGCCACCGCCATGTGCACCAGATCCTTAGCCTTCTCGGTGGCACTTTGAGGCTCGGCCCGGTGCACCCAAGAGCACTGGTCCCGGATGTTAGCCATCTCAAAATAGAACTGATTAAGCCCAACTTCCTGCAGTGCTTCCCGGAAGAGGGGCTGGTGGGTGCGGATGGTACAAGAGGCTACCACCACCCGATTGAGGTGATAATCCTTAATAGCCTGCTGGATCTTTTTGATGGTATCTTGAGAGCAGGTATAGAGGTTGTCTTCGGCATGGACCACGCCCGGCAGGCGGCGGGCATAGTCTACCACCTCGGGCACATCCACTACCCCGGCAATATTGATCCCGCAGTGGCAGATGAACACCCCCACCCGCGGCTCCTCCCGGGACACATCCCGTTCGGGAGGGTAACGCTTGGGTGTTACCAGGGAGTGGCGGGCGGGCGCCCCCCCCCCGCCCGGGCGGGGGGCCGCCGCGCAGGCGTTGATCACCGTCTCGGGTATATCCCGCGGGCCCTGGAAAGCACCGGCCACATATACCCCCTCCCGCGTAGTCTGAACCGGATTCAGGGGTGAGACCTGAGCAAACCCGTACTGATTGAGCTCGATCCCGCAGGCCTTGGCAATGGCTTGGGCTTCCGCCGGCGGGCGTACCCCCACTGCCAAAACCACCAGCTCAAATTCTTCCTCCACTACCTTGTCCCCATCAAAATACTTGATGAGCAGATTCTTGGTCTCAGGGTCCTCGGCTACCCTGGAGATCATGCTGCGGACATAGCGAACGCCGGCTTCTCGGGCCGACTCCACGTATTTATCGAAGTTCTTGCCGTAGGAGCGCATATCCAGGTAAAAGATGGTGGGCTGAATGTTGCCGTCGTGCTCCCGGGCAATGATCGCTTCTTTGGTGGAGTACATGCAACAGATGGAAGAACAGTAGGGGCTGCCATCCCGCTCACAGTCCCGCGAGCCCACGCATTGGATGAAGGCCACCCGCCGGGGCGGCTGACCGTCGGAAGGCCGGGTTACATGTCCGGCAGTAGGTCCAGTGGAGCTGAGCAAGCGCTCGAACTCCAGGCTGGTCATAACATTGGCATAATAGCCGTAGCCATACTCCCCGGCCAGGGAGGCATCGAAGAGCTCGAACCCGGGAGCCAGAATCACCGCTCCCACCTTCAGCTCTTGGATGCTTTCCTGCTGCCAATGCTCCACCGCCTTCTTCTGGCAGGCAGCTTCGCACTGCAGGCATTCGGAGCAAACGCCGCAGTTTAGGCAGCGCTTGGCCTCCTCGATGGCTTCTTCGCGGCTGTAGCCCTGGTAAACTTCCCGAAAGTCCCTAACCCGCTCCCCGGCCGCCGCCATGGCCTGGGCATGGCGAGGAGCCGCATAAGGTACTACGCCGGCAGGAGGGGTAAGCTTTTCTTGTTGGGCTCCAGGGCGCACCCGATCGGCAGCCAAGTCCTCGCCGCGCAGGTAGCGCAATACTGATTCCGCCGCCTCGTGTCCCGAAGCTACCGCCTCTACTACTGACTTAGGACCGCTGACGATGTCGCCGCAGGCAAAAACCCCTGGCACCGACGTAGCCAGGGTGAGGTCATCAGCCCATATTAAACCCCGCTCCACTCGCACGGCCGGCTGGGAATCGGCCAGAAAATCCAAGTCCGCCGCCTGGCCAATGGCTACGATCACCTGATCGGCAGCCAAAGTCTGGGTAGTCTGGGGATCGTATTCAGGATCAAAACGACCGGCCTCATCAAATACGCGTAGGCAGCGCATGAATTCTACCCCGGTAACCCGAGCAATACCTGGGCCAGCTGCATCGCCCAGGCTACCCTCCGCCCCCGGGCTCGCCGGGGAGTTGATAAAGCGCTTGGGACCCCAGCCTGGGTGGAGAATTACCCCTTCTTCCACTGCTTCCTCAATCTCCCAAGGGTGCGCGGGCATCTCTTCCCGTGACTCCAACGAGACCATATGCACTTCCTTGGCCCCTAGCCTTCTGGCGGTGCGGGCCGCATCTATGGCCACGTTGCCGCCGCCAATCACCACTACCTTATCCCTGCTACCAACTGGTGGGCCTTGGGGCAGCTGGCCCAAGGCGGCCTGGCGCAAGAACTCCAAGGCGGGTACGATGCCCTGAGATGCCGAACCTTCGATGGCCAGCATCCGGCTCTGCTGGAGGCCGGTGGCCAGGATCACCGCCGCGTACTGCCGGCGCAGCTCCTCTAAGGTTACATCTCGGCCTACTCGGGTATTGCCAATGAACTCGATTCCCAGGGAAAGGATGCGCCTCGTCTCCCGCTCGACTACCTCCTGGGGAAGGCGATAGCGAGGTATCCCTGCCCGCAACATCCCCCCGGGCTCAGGCAAGGCATCATAAACGGTAACATCTACACTTTCCAAGGCCAAGTCCTGGGCTGCCGTCAGCCCGGCCGGTCCGGCGCCGACGATGGCTACCCGGGGCCGGACCGGAGCCCCAGTTTGGGTCTCGGTCTGGGCACAGGCTTGGGTCTTGGCCTCGGGCTGGGTCTGGGTCCGGTCTTCAGCCTTCAGCCTAGCTTCCAGTTCCTGAAAACCTAAGTCATAGGCTGCCCGTTTCAGCCAAGCGATGGCCACCGGGGCATCGATCTCCCCCCGATTGCATTGCTCCTCGCAAGGGTGGTGGCAAATCCGGCCGCAGATGCCGGCAAAGGGCAGCCTCCGGTAGATTACCTCCAAAGCCTCGGCAAACTTACCTTGGGAGATTAAAGCCACATAGCCCTGCACGTTGGTGCCGGCGGGGCAAGTCTGGCGGCAAGGAGGAATACCACGCTTTTCAATTAAGTACTTATTGGGAACCGCCTGGGGAAAGAGTTTATAGACCGCATGGCGCTGGTCCATGCCCTGGTTAAAACTGTTGGGCACCCGCACCGGGCAAACCTGCTCGCAATCGCCGCAAGCGGTGCACTCATCAATGTTGATATAGCGGGGCTTAACCCGTACCCGGGCGGTAAAGTTACCCTTTTGCCCTTCAAGCTTCTCTAAAGTGGAGCAGGTGTGGATCCGAATGTTGGGGTGGTTTAGGGTATCGGTCATGCGCGGCCCTAGAAGGCACATGGCGCACTCATTGGTGGGAAAAGTCTTGTCCAAGAGGGCCATCTTCCCACCAATGGAAGGAGACTCGGTCACCAAGTGCACCAAATAGCCGGCATTGGCCAAATCCAGGGCCGACTGCATCCCGGCTATTCCCGCCCCCAGCACCAATACCGAGCCCGCAACCTGCTTAGCCTCAGCATCATGAAGTCCCTCAGAACTCACCCCAGCGGTCCTCCCTTCTCCCAATCCTTGCGGAATCCCTTGCCTTGTCAAGTTGGCTTACGCCTTTTCATAATGCCGCCTGGGCTGGCGGCTTCTCCCTCTCTACCTTTGCACAGGGCACCTTGGCCGGCCCGAGCTCCGCCCTCCTTGCTAGGGCACTCGGGCTAGGTACCCGCAGCCGCGGCCACCAGCCTCTCCACGCTAACTAGGTGTCTCCTCCACCATCCGCCCCCGGGAAGGCCCAAGGCTAAGCCTACCAACTCGGTTAGATAGAATACCGGTAAGGCGGAGCTTAGGCCCGGAACCTGCTTTTGGCGCGAGTCCAAATTGCTTTGACACAAGGGACAGGCGGTCACTATGGCTAACGCTCCGGCCCGGCGGGCGGCGGCAACGATGCGCCCCACCAGCTCTTCCACCAGCCCAGGATTGGATATGGCCAAGCTGGCTCCGCAACATTCAGTCTTATGGGTCCACGGCAAAGCTTTAGCCCCTAGAACTGCCAAGATTTCATCCATAAGCCGAGGTTGTTCGGGATTGGCTTCAAAGCTAACTACCCGCGGTGGTCGAGTCAAGAGACAACCATAATAAGCCACCACCGGTAAGCCATCCAGTGGCCGGAGAATCCGCCGCGAGAGGCGATCTTTGATTTCTGGTTGAGCCAGGAGATCGACGATATGATATACCTTGACTTTTCCCTGGTAGGTTTCGCCCATGACCGCCTGCATTTCTTCCTGGAGGCGTTGAGCCAGGCCTGAGCTCGCGTCCCCAACTCCCAGCGCCGCCTGAGCCGACCGGAGAGCATGGTAGCAAGCAGCACAGGGAGCTAGTAGGTCCCGTCCCTCTCTTTGGGCCAGGATGAGGTTGCGCAAAGGCAAAGCATAGGCCAAAAATGGATCCAGGGCGTGGCCAGAACTGGCCCCGCAGCAATTCCAGTCTTCCAATTCTGTCAACTCTACTCCCAAAGCGGCGCTAATGGCCCGGGTGGACAGAGAGAATTCAGCTGCGGTGGAGTGCAGCGAACACCCTGGATAATAAGCTAACCCCCTCGAGAGCTCTCCTTGAGTCTCAGCTCTAGATGGCGTCCTAGCGCTAAGGCTGCTGGCAGTCAAAGCTTCTTCATCTCCTTGGCCTGGCAGTTGGATAAACGGCCTGACCCCTTTTCATTGGCGGGCAAGGCGACCTGCTTATGGTAGAGCGGCCGGCCCGCCAGGTGGCTTTAGGCGGCTACGCTTAAACAATTCCTTGATCTCCCCCCGCCCGCGTATCCGTTGGGGCCAAATCCGGAGCTTTCCCCGGCGCAACATGGCCAGCCCTAAAGACACATCCTGCCAAAGGTTGCGAGTTTTGAGCTTATAGGTAAGCAGCATGAAAAGCTCGTTTACCCTACCGCTGCCGCGAATAGAATCCAGGAAAGTCTGGTGGAAGGTGGCCACTGCCTGGGATTGGCCGTCCAAGGCGGGTTTTTGGGCCAAGGCCCTAACCTTTAGGGCATCGTTCAGGGCAGAGATATCAATCCCATTGGGGCACCTGGACTTGCAGGTCTGGCAACCGGTGCAATTCCAAATGCTTTGGCTGGACAAAAGCTCTGATCCCAACCCTAGCTGGAGGTAACGGATAATCTGGTGGGGCAAAATATCCATGGAGAAAGCCACCGGGCAGCCACCGCTGCACTTACGGCACTGGTAGCAGCGCCAAAACGGCTGGCCGGTCTGGGCTTCAACCCAACTGGCAAGAGACAACAGGGATCCAGACCCTACTCCCGGCGTTATCTTTTCTGGCGTCGCCGGTGAGGAGGTAATTGCGGTCGCCATCCCCTCACCTCCAGGTTCTCTAGGAACTCTACATGGTCGATTTATTCTTTTATTGAGATTATAATTTCGCTATCAATGCGTCAATACCTTCTCGCTTGTAATTTTAAGATTCTGATTTTGCTGGCAAGCATTTCTTATTATACTATGCAGGCAGAAGGGTAAGTGCACAGCCATTCATAGCCAGCCGTGGGCGGTAAGCCAGTCCAGCATATCTTGAAACACCTTGCCCTTACCTGGATCGTTAAATAGCTCGTGATAGTAGCCTGGGTATATCCGTAGGCTCTTATCGGGGTTCTTCACCCGATTGTACACCGCCACCGTCTGGTTCCGGGTCCACCAACAGGTCCGCATCGCCTTGCAAGAACAGGCTCGGCACCGCTAGATCGGCCGCCTTTTGACTGGCTTGTTGCATGGCCCGCTGGAACTGTACCAACACTATCGCCAGCACGGGTTTCTCTGGGACCCAACCTTGATAGTAGATCCGCAGCCCTCCCTGGCCAAGAAAGAAGCCAGAACTATGATGCAACTTTTCCACCACCGTCTCCTCCCCCTTTCTGTCCCTACCCATATTAACTACTTACCCCGCCTAGCTATAGCTATGCATTCCCCCGGCACCTGCGAAACCAGCCATCTAGCCCCCTACCGTTTATCCTACTGCCTGACCTGACAATTCCCGCTCTCATGGAGCGGCAAAGCTCCTTTCTCTAGTCCTCTCTATCATATGCCACCGCCCATCCAAGATCAATCGGTACCAGCACTGGCGTATCACCACTTTTCAGCCTGCTTTGGCTTACGCTCGCTCGGGTTTAGTCGCTCGGCTTTCAAGCCAGAGCAGGCCTCCCCAGCGAAACTACGGATAACCCAGGTACAAGCACTGGCATATCCCCTCGGGCAAATGACTGCAAACTGGGAAAACTCGGAGACAACTATGTTAGAATACGGTGAGTAGCGCTTAAGGCTGGAGGCAGATAAAGGCTATGTCCGAACCGGTAGCTCTGGAAGTCGACCATTTGTCTAAACGTTATGGGAAGAGTATGGTTTTAAGGGCAATTACCTTTCGAGTTGCAGTGGGAGAAGCGGTAGCCATCCTCGGCCCCAACGGCTCTGGGAAGACCACTTTGCTTCGTTGCCTAGCTGGGTTGCTCCGCCCCAACCATGGGAGGATTAGGGTTTTCGGCTACGACCTCCACCAAGAAGAGCTTAAGGCCAAGCAGGCGTTAGCTTTCGTTCCCGACACTCCCAGCCCTTTCCAAGAGTTGACGGTCTTTGAACACCTGAAGTTCGTAGCCCTGGCCTGCGGCCTAGACCAGGCTGACTTTAAGAGTAAGGCCCAGCGCCTGCTCGAGCTCTACGGACTCGACCAGCACCAGGCCTTGCCTTTTCAGTTATCCCGAGGTATGGCCCAGAAATTGGCAATCTGCTGCGCTTTGATCCGCCCCTGGAAGCTTATGCTCCTGGACGAACCAACCGCCAACCTGGACCGCCAGGCTTTTGACATATTAAAAGCCACTTTGGCCGAGGCCGCTGGCCAAGGCAAATCGGTTCTTCTTTCTACCCACCAGGCAGCTCTAGCCGAAGAAGTATGCACTCGCTTTTTGATCCTATCTGGGGGAGAAATCAAGTTTTCCGGAAGTGCCAGAGAGCTGCGGAGGGCTGCTGGCGTGGGCCCAGAGGTAGACCTGGGAGTAGCCTACAGGGCGCTCCTAACTGAGCCCCAGCAATATGAAGATGATAACGATTCCGGGGAGGAATAGTCCTTATGGCTGATTCCACGATAAAAGCCTTAGCCTTCCGGGAAAAAATGCGCTGGCGGGAGCGCTGGCATTGGTTTGAAACTTTAGTAGGGCAAGATCCTAGCGACCATAGCCTTCTATCTACCGTTTATCTCATTTATGTGGCTCTCATCCTTACCGGCGTGCTGATGGTGGCCCTGGTGCTCTTTTTTGGCACCTTGCGCCTCTATGCCGGCCAAGTGTCGCTACCACCGGCAAACTTGATGTCCATCCTCTGGCTGGGCGGCTGCGGAACCCTTTCCTGCCACCTTTACCGCTCAGCAACCAGCCCAGCTTTTACCTTGTCCAGCTCCGAGCTTTACTTGGCTGCACCCGGTCCTTTTTCCCTGTCCACCTACGCAGTAGCCAGGCTGATCCTGGATTGGTTGCGCTACGGCTGGGTTATCTGGCTAGCCGGCATCGGGTTAGCAACGGTTACCGGCACCATGGGAGGGTGGTTTACTACCGCCCGGGCGGTTGGGGCTGGCACCACCCTTGGCCTAGCTCATTTAGTATTGTATACCTGGTCCCGGCTGCTAAACCTTCCCCGCCTCAAGCAAGGATCTGCCCCGGTAGCTCCTAGGATCTTAGTTTGGCTACCCCTAGCGCTCAGCCTGGCTGGCTTCTACCCGCCCTGGACCAACTATATTTATTCGACCCTAAGAATCCTAGTCTGGCCCTTGGCAGCGGCTGTGGTCACCATGCTCTACCCACCCGCTGGTTGGGCCGCCATGGCCATGCGGCTGGGAGCGCTGTTGGCTTTGTTCCTGACCTCTTCTTGGCTTACCCACAGGCTGTACAGGCGCTTGCCCTTGGCTTGGGTAGCTGAAGAAAGCTGGATGGCCGCTGCCGTAGCTCAAATCCGCCAGTGGCACAATCGGGCCGCAGCCACCGAACTTCTGAGCGCTTACCGCCTGTCCCGCAAAAACCTGGCCTGGTCGCACCGTTTTCTGGGCGGGCGGGGTGCCTGGGCCCTGCTGGCCAAAACTGTGCTGGTACGTTGGCGGCGAGGCTGGATCTCCGGGCTCATACAAGGGCTGTATTTCAGCGGGCTATTGATTTCCCTGGCAACCGTGGGAATGGTCCAACCCCAAAATTTGCCGCTAATTCTCTTAGCAACCTTGGTACTGGGCGGGCAAATGCTCACCGGGCCCTTTAAAGGTGATATTGGCCATGAGGAATACCTTTTTGGTCTGCCCATCCGGGCCAGATGGGCCATTCTGGCTGAGCTTGCTCTTCCCTACCTATCCGTGCTCATTTGGGCTTGGCCCTTGAGTTTGGTTCTAACCCGGGCCCAATTTGGGCTTGCCCATTCGGGAACATGGGCGGGGGCCATGCCGGCCTTAAGCTTGGCCTTGCCAGGTTTGCTGGCCATCTTGGCCCTGGCCTGGGCGCTGGATCTGCTTTTAAACCAAAACGGAGTGGAGTTCTGGCGGCTGGCCTTACCCTCAGGCGGAGCCGGCACCATCCTAACAGGTGGGTCCTGGTTTCTCATCTATACCGTTGCCACCACCCTAAGCCGGGCCGGCTACCCTGAACTTCTGACCGGCACCATATCCTTAGCCTTGGCGGGGGGAATAAGCGGGGTTCTTCTTAAATATTGCATCCAGCTTTACCGGTCGGGAAGTACTGAATAATATGAAAACGCTGCTCCAGGACCTTTAAGCTACGAGGAGCCTAAGGGCTACCAAAAGACCAAGGCCAGGGAGGCCTCCTAGGCCGGCGATAGCGGTAGTGACCAGGTTCAGGGGCAAAAACAGACTGAGTCCCAAAGCGGCCCCCAACAGGTCAAACCCTCCGACCAGTATGGCTCCATAGAGGAGAACTCTAAGGGCGCGAAATACCCAGCGCCGATAAATGTAGAGCAGTTGTCCCAAGATGTAGACCAAAATCAAGACCAGGGCCACACCAAATACTGCCTGCGCCATGCCCTATCACCCTTTAACCTTTCTCCCTTTGCCCTGTCCTGATACCAACTGCAAAGCTTATCCTTTGCCACCGGGGTCATGCACCTAGGGCTGCCGCTTCAACCAATCCAGGCTGAACCATTTGCCCAAACCTGCTTTGGTGCCCTCAGAGCTAACTACTGGGCGCGACCACCCCGAAACCCCTTCCTCTCGCGCCCGGCGCAATAGGTGCATATAACGCCGCTCGGCTGCTTCCATTTGGTAAATGGCAAAATCAATTAATTCCGGCTCGGTAACTTCCCGGAACAGCATTTTGGCCGCCTCCCAATCCTGCTTGGCCCGGCTAATGGCCTCCACCAGGGAAAACGGCTCTTCCTCGCCAAAAAATTCTTGAGCCATCATAATTCCCACCTCACCCGCCCCTAGGCCCAACCCCAAAAAGCTATTGGCCCTGCGGAGTAACCTTGGTAGATCTTATGATGGCCTCGTCCAAAAATTTCCTAATTCTATAGTTCCCGGCGACCGGCTAATGCCCTGGCAATGGTAACCGCATCGGTGTACTCCAAGTCGCCACCTATAGGCAGACCATGGGCTAAGCGGCTTACCTTGGGGCCTAAGGGTTTTAAGAGCTTGGCCAAGTACATGGCGGTGGCCTCCCCCTCCACCGTGGGGTTAGTGGCCAGCACTACCTCTTGGACCTGCCCCTGGGCGATGCGGTCCAACAATTCCTTGATTCTAAGCTCCTCGGGTCCAATCCCGTCCATGGGAGAAATGGCCCCTTGCAAGACGTGGTAGACCCCCTTGAACTCCCGGCTCCGCTCCAAAGCAGCCAGATCCTGAGAATCCTCCACCACGCAGATGACGCCATGATCCCGGCGGGGATCAGCGCAGATGCGGCAGGGGTCAACGTCAGTCAGATCCCCACAAATGGAGCAGTACTTCACCTCTTCCCGAGCAGCAATAATTGCTCGCGCCAAGGACCGGGCCTCCTCAACTGGGATCTTGAGAAGATAGAAGGCCAGCCGCTGGGCGGTTTTTGGTCCTACCCCGGGAAGCTTATTGAGTTCGTTAATTAGCCTTTCAATTGGACCCGCAAAACTAGACATGTTGTATCGAGCACTCCCAAACGCCGTCAAGGTGAAACCTTAAGCCAGGATCTAAAAGCCGGGCAGGTTGAGGTTGAGCCCACCGGTAATCTTGGCCATCTCCTTAGTCACCATCTCTTGGGCCTGCCGCAAAGCTTCATTGACTGCTGCTACCACCAAATCCTGGAGCATCTCCACATCTTCGGGGTCCACCGCCTCCGGTTGAATGGTGATGGAAACCAATTCTTGCTTACCGTTGACCACCGCCTTTACCACCCCGCCCCCAGCAGTAGCTTCCACCTGCCTTTGGGCTAGCTCCTCCTGGAGCTTGGCAATCTGGGCCTGCATCTTCTGGACCTGCTTCATCATTTTGCCCATGTTCATACCCATGCCAACCATACCTCCCCTTATGAAATACGATGCTTCCGCAACATTTGCCATGCCAGGGCGCTGGCGCTGGCGAAAGACTGGCCTCGCCAGCGATCCGTATGGCTCCCCCTCGCCCTTCGGCGGGGTTCCCGGCCAATTCGACATCCTGTCTCAAGAGGCCGGCCTCGGACGTCCTGTCCTCGGCCCCGCCTCCGGTCTCGGTCTCGCCAACGGCTCGCAAGGCTCGCCCAAAGTCGCCTTACGCCAGCATCCCCGGCCATTTTCATACTTCTTTCGGATGCACCTGAAATACCATCTACTTCCATGTGCTGGCCCGCTAATCCTCCGCTCCGTAATCCTTCGCGTGGTACCGCCCACAGAGCACGGGTTTTATGGCTTTTCTGCAGGTTTCCACCCTTTGGGCGGCCATGAGACTATGGTACCGCCAAAAATCCTCTGGGCCTCTTCCAACCAAATATCCTCCAAGTTGCGCTGGGAAGCGCCGCTCCGAAGAGGTCTGGGGCTAGGAGCGGAAGCTTCGGCCAAGCGTTCAAATGCAAACTGCTTTGGAACCGTCTTCTCCCCCCACACCCGGGACCAGGCTTGCCGCCAAGCTAAATGAAAGTCTTTGTCCTCCAGCCATTTCTCGGCCAGGGCACCCCCGCCACGATAGCCAATCCGGCAGAGATCAGGACTATAATCCAACGGCTCACTGCCCTCTAAAATCGCGATCAACCCCCGCCGCAGCTTGGCATCTTGTTCCAGGATGGCAATCAGCTCCGGCCACTTGGACCTTAGATCTTCAACTCCTTGCGGCAACTGGTAAGCCCCAGCTAGGGGGTAGGCTGCAGCCTCAGCGCCAGTTTGAGCCTCAGCTTCAGTCTCATCTTCGGCTGCAGCCAAAGGCCAAGCCGCTACTGCAGTTGCAGCGTCCCGGGGAGCGGCCGCGGTTGGCTCAGCGCTCACCCCCGAGCCCGAGGCAGCAGCCGCTGTTTCCTCACGACCTATCATGGCTGGCGGTGGTGCCGGAACGGTGCCCGTCGCCGCCCGGACTTTTGGTTTAGCTTGGGTTTCGGCCCGCTCCCCAGGCGGACCACCGGCCTTGTCGCCACCGTCTTGACGCAGCCCCGAACGGGCCAACAGCCGCTCCAAAGCCTCCACCCGCTTCTCCAGATCCCGAATGCGGTTAAACAGCTCTAAGGATCCCCCCTGGGTCCCCATCTCCGGCGAGGGTCGACAACAGGCGGTCAGCGCCACTTCCAAAATCACCTGGGGCTGGGCGGACCAGCGCATCTCGCTTTCGGCGGCGCTAACCGAGCGCATAATGGCGATTATACGATCGGGGGTAAAGAGCCGGGCCTGCTCCCGAAAGGCACCGGGTGATCCGCCCCTCCTTTTGTCGGTCAAATTGAGCTGCAATAGAAAGCGAAAGTAGCTAACGATGTCCTTGGCCATTTGGCGGGGATCCTTGCCCGCTTCGGCAGCTTCGTCCAGGACCTCCAACACCCTGGCCCCATCCCCCTCGGCCAGGGCTTGGCCCAAAGCCAAAAGCCTCTCTTCATCTAGCATCCCCAAGACTTCGGTTACTTGCTTTTCGTCTAGAGCCTCCCCCGACCCACCGCCCACGTAGGCTAAGCACTGGTCCAGCATGCTCAACCCATCCCGTAGACTGCCCCCCGCCGCTCGCGCCAGGACCTTCAAAGCGCCATCAGTTACCTTGACGCCGCTGGCCAAGGCTACGTCCTTCAAGCGGGAACGGATAGCGCCGAACCCCAAGCGGCGAAAATCAAAGCGCTGGCAGCGCGAGAGAATGGTGGCGGGAACCTTATGGGGCTCAGTAGTGGCCAATACAAAGATCACGTGCTGGGGAGGTTCCTCCAGGGTCTTGAGAAAAGCGTTGAAAGCTTCGGTAGTCAGCATATGCACTTCGTCGATGATATAAACCTTGAACCGCTCTTGGGCCGGAGCCAAGCGCACTTTTTCTCTCAGGTCCCGCATCTCATCGATGCCGCGGTTGGAAGCCGCGTCAATCTCAATTACATCCATGGAAGCGCCATCGTTAATGCGCCGGCAAGAAGGGCACTGGTTGCAAGGTTCTCCGCCCTTCGGTGCATGGCAGTTGACGCTCTTAGCTAGGATACGGGCAGTGCTAGTTTTCCCGGTTCCCCGGGGGCCGCAAAAGATGTACCCGTGGGCCACTTTCCCCTGGGCTAAGGCATTTTTTAAGGTACGGCTAATGTGTTCCTGGCCCACCAATTGGCTAAAAGTTTGGGGCCGCCAGCTACGGTAAAGGGCAGTATAGCTCATGTGCACACCTCGCAAGCCAGCCTCGCAGCCTTTTAGCGGCCGGCTGCTTGTACCTAAATTATACATAAAGCGGGGAACTCCCCGCTTGATAAAGATTTCTCAAGTAAAACTTGACCGTGCACCCGTCTCCGAATATAGACTTCCAGGCGTTACCCGGGCAGTTGGCTCCGGCCAGGCGCTCCTACGGCGCCCGAAGCTTGCCACTTACCGCTGCTTCCTCCCGGACCTGACGGGGTTCATGGGGCTTCGCCGCGTAGGACCCAGCCATCTTCACTACTTACCCGAGGCAGACCCTACAAGCCATACCCTCGGACGGGAATTCGACCCCGCTATAGCGGGTTGCGGGTTACAGGGCACCGCTACCTCCCCGTCTAGCACGGCCAAAAATAAAAGGCGGAGAGAGTGGGATTCGAACCCACGAGGCAGGGTTTAACCCGCCTACTCGCTCTCCAGGCGAGCGCCTTCGACCAACTCAGCCATCTCTCCGTCTGGTCTACCTACTTAACAATATACCAAAAACAATTACTTAACACAACCGGGTATTGGCCTAGCGCATCCCCACTTTTCAGCCCGCTTTGGCTTACGCTGGCTCCGGAAACCCTCGCGGGCCAAACTAGCGCTCAGTTCTCAAGCTCCGGCGGACTTCCCGGCTTACCACCCTGAGTCGGGCGGAGAGAGTGGGATTCGAACCCACGAGGCAGGGTTTAACCCGCCTACTCGATTTCGAGTCGAGCGCTTTCAACCGGACTCAGCCATCTCTCCGCTCTTATTGTAGCATCCTTTTGGCCAGTTGTCACACGTTTTTAACCGATCGCGAGGGTTCTGACCGCAAGCCCCTGTCTCGCAAGTGGGCAAAGAACTGGTCCATCAGCCCCTGGCACTCCTCTTCGCATATGCCGCCGATCACTTCCATGCGGTGGTTCAGGGCCGGGCTCTGTACCAGGTTAAGCACCGAGCCGGCCGCTCCAGCCTTGGGATCCATGGCCCCAAACACCAGCACCGGCACCCGGGCTTGGACTAGGGCACCAGCGCACATGGGGCATGGCTCCAGGGTGACATACATGGTAGTATCGGAGAGGCGCCATCTGCCCAGGATCATTGCCGCTCGCTTCAGAGCCAGGATCTCCGCATGGGCGGTAGGGTCCTTGATGGTCTCCCTCAGGTTATAAGCTCGGGCAAGAATGTCGTCTCCAGAGACTAATATGGCTCCGACTGGAACTTCCCCTAGCGCTAGCGCCCTTTCCGCTTCCAGCAGAGCCTGTTTCATAAAGTACTCATGATTCAATCGCTTCACTCGCGGTCCCTGATCTACAAAGCATCTTACTTAAAAGGGGTGCGCCCGAGAGGACTCGAACCTAATCTGCTCCCAAAAGTGATCCCCATCAAAAAACCAGCTTCGCTGCTAAAAGCATGACCAAACCGGGAGCCCTGCCGGAGCAATAGTTATAATACCACGCCAGCGCGGGCAGCGCAAGAGAATTTGATGCCTGGGGCAGCCGGCGAATCCCAACCGGTGGGCCGCCTTCTTCCTGGGGGCAGCCCTGGCGCTCCCGGTCGTCGAGCCAAGCGAGCAGGCTCGCGCGCCAGAGTCTAACTTGATGCTGGTCCCTTCGAGCAGCTTCTGGATGCGGTTAGCCTCCCGGGACTCTTCCTCAATGAGGCTCCGGCGGTAGCGCAAAAGTTCCCTTAATTTCCGCTGCGCACGCGATGGGACAAAGCTACCACGCAGCAACCCATGCCGCAAAAGGTCAGCGATCCACTCGTCCTTGACTTCGGTCTTGCGCCCCAGAACGGTATCGCCCTCTGGCAGTTAGGTGAGTCCGCCGCAGGATCCGCCTAGAACCTCACGACCACGCGGCAGGCCTTGGCCCCGCGCAGCATGCAGGCCTCCTCGCGCCAGGACAGCGGCCTGCCGTCGTACCGCAGCCCTATGCCCTCGATCAGGCCCTTCAGCAGCGGGCAGAGCTTCCTCTCGCTGCGGTAGACGACCACCAGTTCGTTGCCCCGGTCTTCGTACTCGAACCGCGGGGGCGCGGCGCCCGGCAGGGTCTTGGTGGCCTGGACATGGACCGAGTCCATCTTCAGCAGGAAATCCCTAGCATCCCTGGCATTCTTATAATATGCCGCGTAGGTCTTTTGCACTAATGGTGATTCCGCCACGAAGTAGCGGCCGAAATCGGCCAGCACCTCCTCAGGCTTCTTGCCAGAAAGCTCGGCCAGCGCCCCCACGGCCGCCGCCACTTTCTGGTCGGGGTAGTCGGAAGTGGCGAGCGGCGCCGTCAGCCCGGTCGCCCTCCTGAAGGCTTCCCTTCCCCCGTCGCCGTGCCGGTTGCCGGCGTACTCCTTGAGCACGGAAAAGATAATGCCTTTCATCTTCACCCTTCCCCCTCCTGAAGTTTGTCAAAACTGTCCTTTGGCCCAGGTCCCGGCAGCCTTATGCCTGGCCCTCCAGGTTGTCCACGGACTTGCGCCCTTCCCTACAGCCGCCGCGATCTCCACGCGGCTGGAGCCCCAGACCAGCATGAAGACCGCCCGGCCCTCGATCCCCGTGAACCTTTTTGGGATTTTACCCAGTTTTACCCAGGGTCTACCTGGCTAACACCGCGTCCTCCAGGCCTGGGAACCCGCCGGAGAGGACATCGGCAATCCTCAGATCCCCGTTTTCCTGCTCCCGAACCGGAGCCTCGAGCAGGCACTCCTTACTCCCTAATCACCCGAGGTACGGAAAATCGAGCTTTCCCGTTTGCAACTTCTGATACACAGTCTCAACAGCTCGCCTTACTTCGGGAGACACCGGCAAACCAAAGGCAACTACCGCAGGCTGGATACCGACAAAATAGACTTCCGGAACTAGTTGTTTCAAGGCTGAGATGAAGAATGACAAAGGTAACCGATGGGTGGACAAAATAAACTCACAAGCAATATCACTTTCACAAAGGAGCCGTATGCTCCCGGCCTGCAAGTTCATTTCGCAAGCATCTACTACCACCACCGCTTCTGGTTTAAGATCGCGCACTTGGTGCAGGCAATTCTCCGGCACCGACCCGCCGTTAATTACCTCCCAGCCGGGGAGGCATTTTTGTTCTAGGAGTCGGGCCAGCAACGGGCCGGCTCCATCATCGCCCATCAGCTCGTTGCCCACAGTAATCACTAGCCCCTTCACTTAGCCTCACCACCAGGTATATGGCCGGTTCTTTTCCTATGGCTTGGAGAAGCTGGAGCAGGCAGCCGTAGAAGTAGTGGAAGGTATGGAATTCGACCGGGGTTATGTTTCTCCTTACTTTGTGACCAACCCCGAAGCCATGGAATGTGAACTAGAGGAGCCTTACATCCTTATCCACGAGAAGAAGATCTCGGCCATCAATGACCTTCTCCCCTTGCTAGAGAAGGTAGTCCGCACCGGTAAGCCGCTCCTCATCATTGCGGAAGATGTGGAAGGCGAAGCCCTGGCCACGCTAGTCGTGAACAAGCTCCGGGGTACCTTAGCTTGCGCGGCTGTCAAAGCCCCTGGGTTCGGCGATCGCCGGAAGGCCATGATGGAGGATATCGCAATACTCACTGGCGGTACCTTCATCTCCGAGGACCTGGGTGTTAAGCTGGAGAACGTAGAGCTAAATATGCTCGGCCGGGCCAAGAAGGTCAAGATCGGCAAAGAGAAGACCACTATCGTGGAAGGTTATGGCAGCAAAGATGCGGTGGCTGGCCGCATAGCCCAGATCAAGAAACAGATCGAAGAGACAGATTCTGACTATGATCGGGAGAAGCTGCAGGAGCGCCTGGCCAAGCTCGCCGGTGGTGTGGCCGTAATTAAAGTAGGTGCAGCTACAGAAACCGAGCTCAAAGAGAAGAAACACCGTGTCGAGGATGCCCTGGCAGCTACCCGGGCTGCGGTAGAAGAGGGTATCGTCCTTGGCGGCGGTGCCACACTAGTGCACTGTATCCCGGTGTTGGACACCCTCAAGGCCGAGGGCGACGAGGCTGTGGGGATCAAGATCGTTAAGAGGGCGCTGGAAGAACCCCTGCGGCAGATCTGCGCCAACGCAGGGCTTGAA
The DNA here is from genome assembly GCA_014360065.1 of Clostridia bacterium. Taxonomy (NCBI): domain Bacteria; kingdom Bacillati; phylum Bacillota; class Clostridia; species Clostridia bacterium. Next base: position 38,259 of record JACIYF010000010.1, read on the forward strand.
GGTTCTGTTATCGTGGACCGGATGCCCCGACGGGTATCCTCCTTTACTTTTTTCTTTTTTCACGGCGTAAGTTTATGGCGCCGGCTTAAGTATTAGGGTGCGCTGTGTTCTAAAGTTAGAACACTTAGTTTAAAAAGTTAGAACACTTGGCTTTAAGGCTTGCTTAAGAAAACTTTTTCGCCGCCGGCTGCTAAATTCATCCACTTCAGTATAAAGTAAGGCGCCGGTGGGGCAGGCCTTTACACAGGCAGGGATCCCTTCCTCGTCCAGGCATTCCCGGTCGCATTTCAAAGCTTTAAACCCTTCTTCATCGCTTTTTATTGCGCCGTAAGGGCAAACCATGACGCACATCCAACACCCGATACATTCTTGTTCTCCGCCCATATTAGTCACTGTGCCGTCCTCTTTCCTGTACATGGCCCCGGCAATGCAGGCATCGATACAAGGTGCGTCCTGGCAGTGGCGGCAGTTTAAGGGGAACTTTATCTTTCCTGCTTGGTGTACGAATACGCGACCTTGGGGTCTTTCACCTGCCAATACCGCCTTAAAGATATCGCCTTCCCGGGAATGGGCCACAGCACAAGCTAGCTTGCAGGATAGACAGCCCAGGCACCGGTCAAAGTTGGTCAGTACTTCTTTTGGCATTTTCTTTGCCCCCTATATCCCTATACTGTACTGTGAGTATTTTCTTTCTAGGAGTTTACAGCAACGCCGCGGCCCTTAAGCGCTCTACCGGCCTCCCATTTAACACCAGGCCACCTACTTGGCCTTCCAATAGCTGGTGACGCAAACTCCAGGCCGGACGGCCTGATTTTATAAGAGCAGTGTAGATACCCGCGCCCTCAACTTTTCCGGCTAAGATAAAGCCCACCAGCCAGTCGCCCTCAAAGACTAGCCGACGGTAAGAGAGGTTTAAAGGGTCATACTTGGACAGCACCTCTGGCCCTTCTAGCTGTCCCACGGAGATGACACCTAAAGTCCCAAAACGGACGCTGTTAAGCCGGGTAAGGGGAAGGGGATAAGGGCGTAAGATCCCCAGCATATTGGCCGCAGCATACCGGCCTTGCTCAGAGGCCAGGGTCCAAAGGGCAGAATTTACTTTTTCCCTGGTTAACCGGTCGGTTACCTGGATACAGTCTCCTGCCGCGTAAACATTCTCGAGCGAGGTTTTCAGGTAGCTGTCTACCGCTATCCCTCGCTCCACTCTGCCACCGGCTTTCTCTACCAGTTCGGTATTGGGGCGCACCCCCTTACCTATTACAGCCAAATCAGCGGGTAGCTCACGGCCGTCCTTTAATACGACGCCCTTAAGGTGGCCGTAAGAGTCGGTGGCAAAGGAAGTTACTTGGCAATTATAAATAAACTCAATACCTAGCTGGGATAGTTCCGCTTCTACCAAGCTTGCTGCTTCGTTATCCAACTGGCGGCTTAAAAGGCGAGAACTAGTTATTAACACTGTAACCTGCGGGACACCGGCCTTTTTCAAGGCGTAAGCAGCCTTAAGCCCCACTAACCCCCCGCCAGCTACTATGGCCCTTTTAATACCGGGAGTAAGAGCCAGGATCTTTTGCGCATCATCCAAGTTGCGCAAAGTAAAAACGCCTTGGGCTTCTTCGTTGGGGACTCCCAGGCCCACCGGGCTAGCTCCGGTAGCTACTAAAAGGTAATCGTAGGCGAGTTCGCGGCCATCTTCCAGGACTATCCTTTTTTCCCGGGGCTTTAACTCAACTGCTGCTAAGCCGGAGAAAACCTCTACGCCCAGTTTATGGTAAATACCTGACGGGCGAATACGTAAAGAGTTTTCTGTCTTATGTCCTGCTATCAGGTCAGGTAAAAGGCAGCGGGAATAGGGTTCTCCCGGATCCCGGGTGACTAGGCTAATCTTCGCCTTTGGCCCGCCCAAGGAGCGCAAGGTTTCTAGAGCAGCTATTCCTGCTGCACTACTGCCTATCACTACATAGCGCAAGCTGTCCCACCTCCTCAAGGTTCTATCTCCCGAATTTTTTGATAGAATTTTAGCAAAAAGCGTGCCAAAGGGGGAAGGCCGCCAGAGCTAGGCGGCCTAAGGACTCTATATATCAATTTAGGTTTACACGTCACGTTAAAAAGAGTTGACATTATTTTTTAAGCAGCCCATGCGGGACATTTTAGCCTAAAGGGCTTCTCCAAGTAAATTTTTCCAAATTAGGGCCCTAAATAGTGCTGCGGGTATAGGTTTAAACAGGTTAAAGAGTTAGTGGCCTGCGATTTTCATACGCGAAAAATGTTAACCTAAGAAGGAACATAGGTTTACAATAGAGAATAATATATCCCATAGAATAATACCCCAGGAGAGGAACAGATTTGGTTTGTTTTCTAGAAAAAGAACTAGAGCTACTAAAGGAAAGCCATCTTTATCGCCAGTTACCCGGACCCCTGGAGGGGCCCGCTGGCTCCAGAACAGGCATAAACGGGCAGGAAGTGCTGCTCTTTTCCTCCAACAATTACCTGGGCCTGGCTCATCACCCCCGGGTTAAGGCTGCGGCCGTAGAGGCCGTGGAAAGGTGGGGGACGGGAAGCGGAGGTTCTCGCCTGACCGCCGGAAATTTTATTTTACACCGCCAGTTGGAGGAGCGCATTGCCCGGTTTAAGGGCACAGAAGATGCCGTTGTGTTTAGTTCTGGTTACCTGGCCAACCTGGGAGCGATTTCGGCCCTGGTGGGTCGGGGAGACCTGGTGTTAAGCGACGAGCTAAACCATGCCAGCATAATCGACGGGTGCCGCTTAAGCCGGGCCACGGTTAAGGTTTTCCGCCATAGGGACGTAGCCCATGCAAGGGATATTCTCTTGGCGGAACGCAACTCATACCGCAGGTGCCTTATCGTTACCGACGGAGTTTTTAGTATGGACGGGGATATAGCTCCCTTGCCCCACCTGTTGCAGTTGGCCGAGGAGTTCCAGGCCCTTCTCATGGTGGACGATGCCCATGCTACCGGGGTTTTGGGCAAGAGGGGGGCAGGAACGGTGGAACATTTTGGTCTGGAAGGCCGGAGCATCATCCAAATGGGCACTTTAAGCAAGGCCTTAGGCAGTGAGGGCGGGTACGTAACTGGCGATACCCTTTTAATTGATTACCTGCGCAACCGCGCCCGCAGCTTTATCTTTTCCACCGCTCCTTCCCCGCCGGTAGTTGCTGCGGCCCTGGCGGCCCTGGACGTCCTGGAAGAAGAACCGCACCTTATCGACCAGCTTCACGCCAACGTCGGCCAGCTTTACAGGGGCTTAAAAGAAATGGGCTTTGAGGTGTTGCCTACGGAAACAGCCATTATTCCCCTGATGGTAGGGGAAGCCCGCCGGGCTCTGGCCCTTTCGGCAGCCCTGGCGGAAAAGGGCGTGTTTGTGCCGGCCATTCGCCCGCCTACAGTGCCGGAAGGCACCAGCCGTTTAAGGATTACCGTCATGGCCACCCACAAACCGGAAGATATTCAAAGGGCCCTGGAGGCCTTCCTGGGGGCCGGAAAAAGGGTGGGCCTCATTTAAAAATAATTGTTCTACTGGTTGCCGCCTGGCCCGGGATACTCTATACGGCTTTAACGGCCTGGCCTTTAACCAGACTTATGGCCAAGGCTAAGGAGCAAATTGAGGGAGGGACTTCTTTTGGAGGAAGCGGTATATAGCGTCCGCATGAGGGCTGCCCGGGGAGCTCCCCACGAAAAAGGAGGGCAACACATATCGGGGGCGGAAAGGATTGTTTCCTCGCAGCAGGTGGCCTCCACCGTCCAGCAAATGCTTTCTCGGGCCAAGAACCATGCCCTGGGAGAACCTGATTTTATAAATATCAGCATCGAGCGCTTGAAAGCTTCTAAGATAAAGCAGATTACCGCTCTGCCGCTGGTAACGGTAAAAGCCAGTGATCACGAGCAGGCGCTCTTCTGTGCCCGCCAGCTTCTTTTGGTCAACGGGGTGCAAGGGCAGGTTATAGAAGAGGCTATAAGGCTACTCGCCCGGGGGCCTGCGCCTGGCGGAGGGAACATGAGAGGGGCGGTGATTATGGAGGCCCAAAGAGGCCAGCGTCTGGAACCCGACCCTTGGCGGGGAGTGCGTGTCTCCCGCCTGGATTATACTCCCCAGGCGGCTAAGGAGTTATCGCGCCTGCTGGGGCCGCTGGGGTTAGATCATTTCCGGGTCAAGGAAGCCCTGGCCCTGGCCTCCAAGGTTATCTGGGCCGGGACCCTGGCCGAAATATGCTGTTCGGACGACCCCCATTATACCACCGGTTATGTTTCCTCCCGGCGCTTGGGCTATGTGCGCATTCCCTATTTGAAGCACCCTTCCTTTAAAGGAGGGCGGGTATTCTTTGTCCATCTCCAGGAAGTAAATCTTACGGAATACATAGCCAGGCTCCAGGAGGAACCGGTTTTGATAGCTCAGATCAGCGCCGTGCAAGGAGCAACAGACCTTATGACAATACTGGAGGAGAAATACCCATGGACTATGCCAGAAAGGGCTACTTCGTAACCGGAACAGATACCGGAGTAGGAAAAACAGTAGTTACCGCTGGTCTAGTGGGCGTTCTCCGCCACCAGGGCATTGACGCCGTGGCCCTCAAACCGGTGCAGACCGGGGCGGCTGTTAGAAACGGGGAACTAGTACCCGAAGATGCGTTCTTTTACCGCCTGGCAGCTGGCCTTACCCAGCCCCTTGACCAATTAAACCTTTACCGCTTTGCCCCGGCGTTATCTCCTCACCTGGCGGCCAAACTTTGTGGGGAAAAGGTTGAGCCCCAAAAATTAATAGATTTTTGCCGGCGGGCCCTTCTGCGCCACCAGTTAACCGTCATCGAAGGGGCAGGGGGCTTGTGTGTGCCCCTCTCTGGCCCTGACTTTACTGTGGCCCATCTGGCCCGGGAACTTTCCTTGCCCTTAATTGTGGTGGCTAGAATCGGCTTGGGAACCATTAACCATACGGTGCTCACGGTGGCTTACGCCCAAAGCCTTGGGCTAGAAGTGGCAGGGATAGTTTTTAATAACTTAAAGCAGCAGGAATTAGGTCCCGCTGAAAGGGACAACCCCGAAGTTATTGCCCGGATGACCGGCGTGCCGGTGCTGGGTATCCTGCCCCACCTTACGGGGGTGAGCGTGGAAGGCGGGGTCGCGGAAGGACTTTTGGAAGCGGTGGAGGAATCCGTTTCCTGGCGTCAGTTGATTCCCTGGCTTAAACCTTAAGCATAGACGATGGGGAGGTGCTTAAGTTGAATAGCTACGATCCCTCGCTTCTAGAACAATGGGACAAGCAGTACGTTTGGCATCCCTTTACCCAAATGCAGCAATACCTTCGGGAAAAACCCGTGATCATCAAGCAGGGAGAAGGCAGCTACCTCATTGATGTGGAGGGGAACCGCTATTTGGACGGTGTATCCTCCCTCTGGGTTACCCTCCACGGCCACTGCCATCCGGAGTTAAACCGGGCCATCAAGGAGCAGTTGGATCGTATTGCCCACTCCACCCTTTTAGGCCTGGCCAATGTACCCTCTATCTTGCTGGCCCAAAAATTGGTGGAAATTACCCCACCAGGGTTAAATAAAGTCTTTTACTCCGATAACGGGGCCACAGCGGTGGAAATTGCCCTCAAAATAGCCTTTCAGTACTGGCAACAAAAGGATGGCGGTCGCTATCGTAGAAAAACCAAGTTCATCTCTTTTGTTAACGCCTACCACGGAGACACTATTGGCTCCGTAAGCGTCGGGGGCATACCTCTTTTCCACGGCATTTTCAAGCCCCTACTTTTTGAGTGCTTGCACGCCCCGGCACCATTTTGTTACCGGTGCCCCTTGGGCCTGGAAAGAGAAAGCTGTGGGATGGCTTGCCTTAACCAGCTGGAAGGGTTGCTGGAAAAGCACCGGGAGGAGGTCGCTGCCCTCATCATCGAGCCTTTAGTCCAGGGGGCGGCGGGCATGATCACCGCTCCAGACGGTTTCCTTCGCCGGGTGCGGGAGTTGTGCTCAAAGTACAACGTCCTGCTCATTGCCGATGAGGTGGCGGTGGGTTTTGGCCGCACGGGCCGTCTCTTCGCCTGCGAGCACGAAGACGTAACTCCCGACTTAATGTGTCTGGCCAAGGGGATCACGGGAGGATACCTTCCCCTGGCTGCCACCCTGGCCACCGACGAGATCTACGAGGCCTTTTTGGGCGAGCCGGAGGAATGTAAGACCTTTTACCACGGACACACCTACACGGGCAACCCCCTAGCCTGCGCTGCCGCCCTGGCCAGCATTGAGCTCTTTGAAAAAACAGACCTGCTGGCTTCCTTACAACCTAAGATCGATCTTTTACGCCGGGGTCTGGAGAACTTTCGGGATTTACCCCACGTAGGAGATATCCGCCAGCGAGGTATGATGGTAGGTATTGAGCTGGTGGTGGATAAAGATACCAAGGAGCCTTATGCTATGAAGGAGCAGATAGGTCACCGGGTTATCCTGGAGGCCCGTGGGAGAGGGCTCATCCTTCGTCCCTTGGGCAATGTCATTGTCCTCATGCCCGTGCTGTCCATGTCTAACGAAGAGCTAAACCGGGTTCTAGAGATTACCTATGAATCTATAGCCGTAGTAACCGGTAAATGAGCGGAGGGGTAGGTATATGGGGAAGAATCTAATGTGGGAGAAGATCAGAGAAAAGGTCCTTTTGGGAGAAGGCTTATCCCGGGAAGAAGCGTATTACCTGGCTGGATGGCCACAGGAAAAATGGGGGGACCTTCTTTATCTTTCTCGCCAAGTCCGGGAACGTTTCGGAGGCAGGGAGGTGGAGCTGTGCGCCATCATCAACGCCCGTTCGGGCTTGTGCAGCGAGGATTGCTGTTTTTGCGCCCAGTCTTCCCGTTATAAAACTGGCGTGGAGGTGTACCCCCTCATTGATGCGCCCAAAGCCCTGGAAAAGGCCCGGCGCATAGAAGCCCTTGGAGTGAAACGTTTTGCCCTGGTTACCAGCGGTAAGGGCCTTGGGGAAAGGGACTTTAAGAAGGTGCTGGAAATATACCGGGTCCTGCGGGCCGAGACGCGCCTTGAGCTGTGCGCTTCCCTGGGTATCATTGACGAAGGGAAGGCCCGGCGTTTGAAGGAGGTAGGGGTCACCACCTACCACCATAACCTGGAAACCGGCCGGAGCTACTTCCCCCAGATCTGTACCACCCATACCTTTGAAGAAAGGGTGGCTACTATCCGGGCGGCCCGGGCCGCGGGGTTAAATGTATGCTCCGGCGGGATCATCGGGCTGGGGGAAACTATGGCCCATAGGCTGGAAATGATCTTTGAGCTACGGGAACTGGGAGTACGGTCGGTGCCGGTCAATATCTTAAACCCCATTCCCGGCACACCCTTGGCCGATCAAGAGCGCCTCCCGGTGGAGGAGATCCTCAAAACCCTGGCTCTTTTCCGCCTCATCATTCCCCAGGCCGTTTTCCGCCTCTGCGGTGGGCGGGAGCCAGGGCTGGGAGAGAAGCAAAAGGAAGCCTTGGCGGTGGCTATAAACGGTTTGATGGTGGGCAACTATCTTACCACCCGGGGCAACGAGATCCGGGAAGATCTGGACATGATTGCCGCGGCGGGGTTGAGGGTGGGCTGAGGCGGAGAACCTGTCAGGTTGACAGTTAGTCTTTGGGATAGAGGCTTTCGGTTTAGCTGAGCTATCTCTTCGGTTGGCCTGAAGAATTTGGGGAGCCAGTATTACTTTCCTCGATATTCCCTCCGCTCTTTTTTAAAACGTTCAAACTATACCCCTTCTGCCACAAATAGAAAGAAGCCATTAAGATTAAAATTACGATAGCATTTACTCCCAATTCACCGAAATAAATAAACGGGTCCACTTTCTCCGTGGATTTTTGGGCTTCAACATAGAGCATCTGCCGGATACTTGATACCACGCCGAGATGGACAAAGGGGATGATACTGACATCCTGGGTTTTTAGAAACCTGATGATGGTCCATAGTACCTCTCTTATAATCAGTATGAGGAGCGAGTTGCTGATAAGGGTAAGCATAGTAACCATGGAAAACTTTTTAATTTCGATAAGTGACTGAAAAGAGATCCCCACTGCCGCTATAATGAGCAGGAGCGCTGCTAAAATATGAATTATATGTTCTGCCACCATTAATAATCGAGTAATGACTGTGGCGGTATCCTTCCAGGGTGATCCCTTCAAGGGTAATCCCTCCCAGGGTTCATTCGCCCTCATAGAAATCAATATAAAGCTCTCTTCCTTGATCTATAGAAACCCTCCTCGACCCGCAGGAAGGGCACATAATATACCAGTTATCCAGAACAACTTCCGCCAGGCAATCCTGGCAATGTCCCCGCCCGGGCCTTTCCTCTATCTCCAATTGGGCTCCCTCAAACAACGGTCCTTCTTTAAGCGCGTAAAAAGAAAACTCCAGGGCAGACGGTAAAACCGAGGTCATGGCCCCTATCACCAGCTTAACTTTCCGTATGCGCTTTATATCTTTCTGTTGGGCATCGCGTTTCAATAGCTTTAATAACTCAGCCGTAAGGGACAGTTCATGCATCCTATCCCTCTCCTTAATCACCAGAGGCCAGATCAAGCTTTCCCGTTTGTAACTTTAAAGAACCTGTAGCAGGTAGCCGCCTTTTTTACTCTCCAGATTTTCCCGCCCAGGCTCCACGATCCGCCATAGGATTCCGCCTAGAACCTCACGACCACGCGGCAGGCCTTGGCCCCGCGCAGCATGCAGGCCTCCTCGCGCCAGGACAGCGGCCTGCCGTCGTACCGCAGCCCTATGCCCTCGATCAGGCCCTTCAGCAG